>JAITVO010000116.1 GCA_031285765.1 Cytophagaceae bacterium
GTTCATCCTGACAAGGGGATTAATCCCCTTGTTAATAGAGATGCGGCATCAGCAGCAATGGGGCATGCCCCATTGTCAAAAGGAACGGTAGAATATCCGCGAAAGCGATGAGATGGCGGTTGTAAATAAAACATCCTGTCGCTAATTTCCGAAGAAGTCCACTCAAACAAAAATGGTTTGCAAATAACAGTGGATTCCAGTTTTATTTATTGACAAGGGGATTAATCCCCTTGTTGTTGTTTTTATTCGCAAATCAATTCTGATTGAGTATAATTCATATTATTATTGCGCATTCATTTTCGGATAAGTAACTCAATCATCACCGGCAAATGGTCGCTGAACCCGCCTGCATATTTAAAGCCCGTGTAAGTGCGCGCCGTGCGCTGTCCGCCATACACAGGGTCGGCTTCGAGCAGAAACGGCAACGCAATGATTTGTTGAACGGGTTGTTTTAAACCAACGCGCATTGACTCGGTCAATGTGCGTGAAACCATTATCTGGTCGAATACCGTCCATGTGTGTTGATATTTCAATGTTCCATCATTGCCGTTGGCATAAAGTCCTAAATTGATAAAAGGCAAACCAGCATCAACACTTCCCGATTTCACAATGTTTGTCATGATGTCCGATTCGGGTTCTTCGTTAAAATCGCCCATCATAATAATGTTGGCGCAAGGGCAGTTTACCACAATAGAGTCGCAAACCGATTTCAATACCGCAGCCGCTTTTTCGCGTTTAGGACGCGAGGCAACCGTTCCTCCCAAGCGCGACGACCAGTGGTTTACAAGAATATGAAGCGTGTCGGTTTGTTGCAGTATTCCTTTAACATATAAAATGTCGCGAGTAGGGCGTTCCCCTTTGCCAAGATTTATTGCACAGGGACGGGAAGCGATAACATTGAAGCGGGCTGAGTTATAAATCAACGCGGCATCTATACCCCTTTCGTCGGGCGAGTCGTGATGCACAACGCGGTAGCCCAGCGTTTCCAGTCCCGTTTCGCGAAGCAGCGCCGACAACACCCAGCGGTTTTCCACCTCGCACAATCCCACAATCACAGGCATATTCCAGCCTCCCGCATTCAGAATAACATGACTGATACTGGCAAATTTTTGCATCATCCGCTTATACGTCCATTGACGCTCGCCGGCGGGAAGAAATTCATTGTCGTTTTTCAGGGAGTCGTCGTAAACATCAAACAGATTTTCGACATTATAGAACATAATGCGTGCAATCGAATCCTCGTTTTGAGAAAAACAGATTGCAGAAGTGGAGCAGCATAGAAGAACAGTTAATAATAAATTGCGAATTACGAAAGTCAAATAACGACTCTTTGCATTGCAATTATGAATATGTGATTGGCTCATTTTTATCTTAATATTTAATTACTAACTCATGTTACGCACTGGCTTGAAAAGCCCAATTTTAATAACCATATCCAAGCGAAGCGCAGTTTACGGTAAATTCACGGATTTGTTCTGCCCTTACGGGCAGGAAGATGTGAGTATCATATTCCGCAGGCAACACTTCGCTCGCCTTTATGAAGAATTAGCTTTGAAAAGGATAATAAAGGTAATACTGCGTAACATGAGTCTGTAATTGAATGATAGTTGGCAAAAGTAATTTATATGCAGTGAACATGCAAATAGATGGTGAAATAAATTTGTGAATGTTACGGTATGGACGTATGGCATACGTCCTCACTAAGGTGAAACATTTTTTTGAATGCGGATGGCGCGAATTCACCCTTACGGGCAGATGTTCAGCGCTTTGCACTGCCTGCGGTTAATCGCATAAAATAAGATTGACAGGATTACAGAATTGACAGGTTTGCAACACACGTGGGACGGGTATCCCGGCACCCGTTTGGTACGACCAAGTGTATCGTTTGGTACGACCAAACGATACTTGGGATAGGTATCCCACATCATGCGGGAGGGGTATCCCACATCATGCGGGAGGGGTATCCCGCATTACACGGGATGGGTATCATCTTACGACACAGAACCGCTCGGAGAGCGGCATGCGATTAACCGTATGCTGCACGGGGTGTCGCTTACAGAAAGACACGAAGCATTGCCTGTGGAAAATGAAACCGTATATTCCTGCCCGCAATGGCATAACAGATGTGAATGTATAAAGGGAACCTCTAAAAACTCCAAATTCTTCGTTATGCTTCGGACGATAAAATGCTCATTTACGTTCATGTAAACTGCGCTTTTATCGCCCCGCAAGCCTCGAACTTTGAGTTTTTAGAGGTTCCCATAACAATCTGCGATAATCAGTGTTATCCGTGTTCAAAAAAATGTAATTTATATAACCGACGGAACAGATTTGATAAAGATAGAAACTTCGTGCATTTTCCTATTTATTCCACAGAAAATTGTATGAATCGAATAAAAATAATTACTTTTGCGCTCGAATTTAAAAACAGATTTCAATTATGCGCGACGAGTCTGATATTTTTGAAGTGATTAGAACCAAAAAGGGGCTTAATATTCCGATTTCGGGCAAAGCCGAAAAAACTTTCGGAGAGTGCAGGCTTCCCGATTTGTTTGCCATTAAACCAACCGATTTTCACGGTTTAACGCCCAAAATGGCAGTAAAAGAAAGCGACCCCGTAAAAGCGGGAACAACTTTGTTTTTCGACAAAATCCACCCCGAAATCAAATTTGTATCGCCTGTAAGCGGCACAGTAAAACTGATTAACCGTGGCGAACGGCGACGTCTTCTCGAAGTGATAGTAGAATCGGACGGTAAAGACGATTGCGAAACCATCGAAATTCCTGATGCTTCGGCGCTTGACAGAGAAAAAACCATCAACATACTGCTGGAATCAGGTGCATGGACGTATCTTAAACAGCGTCCGTACGATATTATCGCTAATCCCGACGATATGCCAAAAGCGATTTTCGTATCCGGATTCGACACCTCGCCGCTGGCGCCCGATGTCGATTTTGTGCTGACAGGTATGGATAGAGCCCTTCATGCAGGCATCGGCGCTTTGATGAAACTCTGCCCGGTTCATGTTGCATTACAGCACGGCGCTCCGGCAAAAATATGTACAAATCACATGCACGTTAACCATCACTATTTTGCGGGACAGCATCCCGCAGGTAATGTGGGCGTGCAGATTCATCATATTTTACCCATTGCCAAAGGCGAAAAAGTTTGGACTGTTACGCCGCAGGAAGTTGTTTCCATCGGCAATCTTTTTCTTACAGGAAAACTCGATTTTTCGCGAATAATGGTTATTGCCGGACCGTCGGTCGAAAAACCGATGTACGTCCGTTACAAACTTGGCGCTTCCATATCCGAACTTGTAAAAAACAATGTTAAAGAGGGACATATCCGCTATATTTCGGGGAATATTCTTACCGGACAGCAAATTGAGCCAAACGGTTTCGTCGGGTTCCACGATACGCTGGTTACGGTGATTCCCGAAGGCGACAAACAGGAATTTTTTGGCTGGGCAACGCCCGGGTTTGGCAAATTCAGTACATCGCGTTCCTTTTTCAGCCCGCTCTGCAAAAAACGGCAGTATCCCCTCAACGCCAATATGCACGGCGGACAGCGTGCCATTGTGGTTTCGGGCGAATACGACAAGGTGATGCCAATGGATATTCTTACCGAATATCTTATTAAAGCCATTCTTGCCGAAGATATTGATAAAATGGAACAGTTGGGCATATACGAAGTGGTTGAGGAAGACATTGCTCTCTGCGAATTTGTCTGCTCCTCCAAACTTCAATTGCAGTCTATTCTCCGTAAAGGATTTGAATTGATGATAAAGGAAATAGGATAGTCTTTTCAATTACGAATTAAAAATTACGAATTGCGAGGTGCAAATGAAGAAAGGAGAGTTGAAAAACAACTCTCCTTTTTTATTAATTATTGTACAAATAACTCGCAAAATATCGACGGATGTATTTTCGCCGCATAAAAAAACGTACAATCTGTAACTTGTATGGAACAACTGAAACCAATGAACCCACAAGACATTATTGATAAATACTATTTCGATAATCGCATGGCAAAAGAGATTCTTGTTGTACACAGCCGACTTGTTAGGGATAAGGCATTGAGCTTGTCGCTGAACAATGCGCATTTGAATTTGGACAACGATTTTATTGCTGATGCCGCCATGCTTCACGATGTTGGCATCTTTTTGACCAATGCGCCCGAAATTGGCTGTTTGGGGCGATATCCCTACATCTGTCACGGATATTTGGGACGTGAATTGCTCGACAGGGAAGGATTAAACAATATTGCGAAGGTAGCTGAACGACATACAGGAACCGGATTGTCGCTTGCCGAAATTGAGATACAAAATCTTCCGCTGCCTCGCAGGGATATGATTCCCGTAAGTTTGGAGGAACAGCTGATTTGTTTTGCCGACAAATTCTTTTCGAAAGGAAAAAATTTAACATGTGAGATTCCCCTGCATAAAATAAGAACAGAACTATTAAAATACGGCAATAGTCAATTGTGTCGATTTAATACGTGGTGCGAACTGTTTTTGTGAAATAAACTTTTTATAACTTTTCCAATAATCGGAAGCAAAATTATTAATATTCACACATTTCAATGTACACCATAGCTTTAATACTGTTCGTGTTGAACGATCTCCGCTGACAAAAGATATATATATTGTCAAATCTATCAGCGGCAATCCATATCCACCGGTAGTTTTTTTGTCCGGCATATATGTGCATCTCATCAAGTTCTACTACTTTATCGGGTTATCGCATTTTGGATCTATGTTTTGGTTGATAGTTGAAAATGAATTTTATCTTTTTCATCTTCACACTCAATTCACCACTCATCACCCCTTTGTTTGCCTGTTAAATTCTGTAAATCATCTTATTCTGTCGCTTTTTTAGGTAACTTTGCCGCGCTTTTCAATGTAAAACTTCAGATACAGAAAACAGTAATTTCGATGAATAAAAAAGCAATTCTCATTATTTTAGATGGCTGGGGCTTGGGCAATAAAACCCTGTCCGATGCCATTGCACAGGGCGAAACGCCTTATTTCGACAGCCTGATGGCTAATTATCCCAACTCGCAGTTGCAGGCATCAGGCGAAAATGTGGGTTTGCCCGACGGACAGATGGGTAACTCCGAAGTGGGACATCTCAACATTGGTGCAGGACGTGTGGTGTATCAGGACTTGGTGAAAATCAATCTTGCTATTCGCGACAATTCCATTGCGCAAAATCCCGAACTCGTGAAAGCGCTCGCTTATGCTCGCGAAAACAACAAGCAGGTACATTTACTCGGACTTGTATCGAAAGGCGGCGTACACAGCAGTCAGGAGCATCTTTACAAACTGACCGATGTTGCTACCGAAGCAGGCATCGAAAAAATATTCGTCCACGCCTTTACGGACGGGCGCGACACCGATCCCAAAAGCGGCAAAGGTTTTATGACCGAACTGCTCGACCATATCAGCCATAATAATGCAGAAGTGGCTTCCGTTGTTGGTCGTTATTTTGCAATGGATAGAGATAAGCGCTGGGAACGTGTGAAAGAAGCCTACGATTTGATGGTAAACGGCACTGGAAAACCCGTTACCGATTTGCTTGCCGCAATGCAGGAATCGTACGACACGGGCGTTACCGACGAGTTTATCAAGCCCATTGTTCACATTGGTAATAATGGAAAACCGCTTGGAGTAATCAGCGAAGGCGACGTAGTTATCTTCTTCAACTTCCGCAACGACCGCGCCCGCGAAATCACCATGGCGCTCACCCAGCAGGAGATACCCGAACACGGTATGCACACCATTCCGCTCTATTACTGCACCATGACGCCTTACGATGCAACCTTCCGCAACGTTCATATTTTGTTCGACAAAGACAACGTAACCAATACGCTTGGCGAAGTAATTGCCGCCAACGGACTGAAACAGTTGCGCATTGCCGAAACCGAAAAGTACGCCCACGTTACCTTCTTCTTTTCGGGTGGACGCGAAGAGGTGTACAATGGCGAAGAGCGGATTTTGATTAACTCGCCCAAAGTTGCCACTTACGACCTTCAGCCCGAAATGAGCGCCTTTGAAGTAAAGGATGCTATTGTTGCCGAAATCAATCAAAACAAATACGATTTCATCTGTCTTAATTTCGCTAATGGCGATATGGTGGGGCATACAGGCATTTATGACGCCATTTTGAAAGCCGTAAAAGCCGTTGACACCTGCCTGAAAGAAGTGATTGAAGCCGCCAAAGCCAACGGTTACGAAGCCATCCTCATTGCCGACCACGGAAACGCCGACAATGCTGTAAACGCCGACGGCTCGCCCAACACCGCTCACTCGCTCAATCCCGTTCCATTCATTTGGGTAACCGAGTGTAAGGGAAAAGTTGCCGACGGTATTCTTGCCGACGTAGCGCCATCCATCCTTATGCTGATGGGAATCCAACAGCCTGCCGAAATGACAGGAAAAAGTTTGATTGAGATTGAGAAATAAAAACGGCTGTTTTTACTGTGGCGAATGGTAATGCCGTCTTGAAAAAGAATACGGACGACGCGGATAGAAGCAATATTCTGCTGGCTGACGAAACCACACTCAATTCCAAAGAAGCCGAAATGTCATTATCGCAACTGCTGAAAGTAGCTGACCGACAGCGGCAACAGTCAATCTGTCAAAAAAAAGCAGGATGCGTGATATGGCAACAACACGTCCTTGTATTTGCAATGACCCTGTTGTTGCGAAAACATTGACCCCATTATTACTGTCTTTATGTACAGCAGTAATAACGGGGCAAAAAAACAGACGAATCATAAAACGGGTGGAAAATTTTCCGCCCCTGCCCGAATCGCAATTTGAACCGGATTTTCAATGCGACCGGGATTACAATCTTGGCAATCCTGTTATAATCAAAGTTCAGACAATTTAAAATCAAAGTTAAAGACAACAACTATTTTTTAATCAATAACTCATGTTACGCAAGTACGAATTTTCGCATCGTTATTACTGTAAAATAGTAACTCTGTATTGATTGTACCGTTCCTGCGGGGCTTTGAGTTTTGCGTAACATCAGTTAATTTAACAGCGGCAGTACAATCAGTTAATTTAACAGCGGCAGTACAATCATTAAATTCGCACACAATAAAGTTTCTGGATATTCAAAAAACATATTTTCAGAAAACTTTGAATGGGATGAACTTAAAGATAAAGGCAACGGTTGTTACATTTGGTAGATTACGAAAGATAAAATGACAAATAAATAATATATGGTTCAAATAGAAGACAAAGTTATAAGCCTCGATATATTCACACAGCGTTTTACCTGCGATTTGTTGCATTGTGCAGGTTATTGCTGCGTAGAAGGCGAATCGGGTGCACCGCTCGAAGACGACGAAACAGTAATTCTTGAAAATATTCTTCCCACTATTCGTCCTTTTTTGTCCGAAAGCGCTCTGAAAGTAATAGATAAAGAAGGCACATGGGCAGTTGATTTCGATGGCGACAAGGTTACGCCGCTCAACAATGGACGCGAGTGCGTTTATGCCTTTTACGACGGCAGCATCTGCAAATGCGCCATCGAAAAAGCGTACAACAAAAGGTTAATCAGCTTTATAAAACCGCTGTCGTGCCATCTTTATCCTATCCGCATCTCGAAATACAAGGAGTTTGAAGCCCTCAACTATCATGCGTGGCATGTTTGCGCTCCCGCCCGCGAATTGGGCAAAACAACAGGCATTCCACTGTTCCGTTTTCTGAAAGAGCCGATTATCCGCAAATATGGCGAAGCATTTTTTAAAGAAATGGAAGAGGTGGAAAAGGCGATAGATGCAATTACGAATTAACTACTTTCTATTATTTTTATACTCAATTAGTTG
>JAITVO010000056.1 GCA_031285765.1 Cytophagaceae bacterium
TGCCGCAACATTCGCAGGTTTTTGGTATTCTCAATTTGCTAACTCCCATATAATAAATATTTATTTGTATATATAAGTATATTTACGTTGCACATTGTCGTATATTACGTTGTGTCGCACAATATACAAAAAAAAACGATATACAAGCATAAATTTCAATAGAAAAATATCAACAAAAAAGCGATAACGCATTGTGCTATCGCTTTTTACTTATTTTTGGTGGTTGGTTGGTTTGGGGCTTTATTTTACTTCCTCAAACGTAATATCCTCAAGACTTTTTTTGAGTTTGCTGCTTTGAGTACTTTATGCTTCATAATAGTTCTGTTTTTGAATATTTGCGAATTAAAGTTTCTTTTATTTTACCTTGAATAATTTTTGCATGACGACTGCCTTTTTTCATGCCAATCAAAATTTAGCTGTATGGGCATGAAAACTATAAATGGGGTTTTTCATCTTGAACTGCGATTTTTAACAAGATGAACAAGGTAAAAATAAATCTTGAGAATCTTGTAATACCGCTATCAAACAATTTATACTCAAACAAAAATGGTTTGCAAATAACAGAGGATTCCAGTTTTTAACTGTTCAGTTTTATTTATTGACAAGGGGATTAATCCCCTTGTGCTTTTATTCGCAAATCAATTCTGTTTGAGTATAAAATATTTGCGGTATGCAAAGTCCTGCAGTGACCACACTTTACGAATTGAAAATTGAAAATGGAGAATCGAAAATTTACTTGATGGAGGCATCATTAATATTTCAACTCTTCATTCAAATGTGTTGCCCCTGCGGGTTTACAAACGACATAAACTCATTCTATTTTAATATTACTGACAGCGGTTTAGTATAAAGAAATATAAGTGTTTACCAACACAATATGTATTGTTGTTATCTGATTTCTGGAATATCATTATTTTAAATTAATAATCATTAAAACAGGATTATCTTCTTCGTCTAACGTGGATACTATTGATTCAAGCATTGATATTTGTTGTTCATTTGAGTTAATATACGTTTATCCTTACGCATGTTGCCTCACTCCAGTTCAACCACAGTAATTCCCGCGCCGCCAAACTGAACGTGCTCATCGCCAAATCGCTTTACAAACGGCAGAATATTCAACTGTTCGCGAATCATCTGACGCAAAATACCGTTTCCTTTTCCGTGAAGTATTTTTACCTGACTTGCGTCGCACATCACCGCTTCATCAATGTGGGTAATAACACGTTCAACCGCTTCGTCGGCACGCATACCCCGAATGTCAATGTCGGGCGTAAAGTCAAGTTTCTTTTTACGGATGCGTTCCGAAAGAGCCGATGTGGTGCTGTTTTGGCGTCGCGCCTCTTTTTTAGCTTCGTTATGGCTTATTTTTTCGAGGCGAATGATTTTTACGTTAGTAATCAGGCGTCCAAAAACCACCAGTGCTTCGTTACCGCGTACCTCCATCACCTCGCCGGGCACAGGCTGTCCGTGCAGTTTCACCCAGTCGCCTTCGATTATTGCATCAATGGCAGGTTCAGGTTTATCGTGCGCCGACTTTTGTGTATTCTTTTTATCGGCGCCCGTTTTTTTACGGCTTTGACGGTCGCGTATCGCATCCATCCTTTTGTTGAGCCGTAGCTGCGTGGCGTCGTCAGCAGAGTCATCACCAACCACATCTTCTTTAAAATCGTTCAGCTTTTTACGCACCTCGCGAGTTTTTTCCTTCTCAGCCTGCGCCTCGCGAATTTGGCGAATAGTACTTTCAATTTCTTTGTTCGCCCTCTCCACAAGAGCGCCAGCCTCTTCGCGGGCTTTTTTCAAAATTTCCTTTCGCTCGCGGGTTAGCTGCTGCAATTCATCCTCATATTTTTTCGACACCGTTTCGAGCCGCTGCCCCTGTTCCTTTACCTGATTGCGTTTACGTTCCCAATAATGCTTGTCGCGAATAATTTCGCGCAAATGTTTGTCAAAGTTGATGCGATCGTCGCCCAGTCGTTCTTGAGCAGCAGCGAGTACGTTTTCGGGAAGACCAATTTTTCGCGCAATTTCAAAAGCAAAGGAACTTCCGGGTTGCCCCGTTTGCAATTTAAACAGCGGCTGTATGTTGTGCGTATCAAAAAGCATAGCGCCGTTCACAATCCCTTCGGTTTCGGCGGCGAAATGCTTCAAATTTGTGTAGTGTGTTGTAATAACGCCATAAACGCCCTGACGGTTCAGCTGTTCGAGTACCGACTCGGCAATAGCGCCGCCCAGTGCAGGCTCTGTGCCTGTTCCAAATTCATCAATCAGCAAAAGCGAGTGGTTATCGCTGTGGCGGATAAACATCTTCATGTTGGTAAGATGCGAACTGTAAGTGCTTAAGTCGTTTTCGATGGATTGTTCGTCACCCAAATCGAGCAATATGCTGTTAAAGAAACCCATTTGCGATCCCTCCCTTACGGGAACAGGCAATCCGCATTGCAGCATGTATTGCAGCAAGCCAACAGTTTGAAGGCAAACCGATTTTCCACCTGCATTAGGTCCTGAAATCAGGATAATTCGCTGTTTGGGCAAAAAATCAATATCCATTGGCATCACTGTTTTTCCCTGCGCCTTGTGCTGAAGATAAAGCAACGGATGCCGCGCCTCAATCCAGCGCATAGCAGGCGTTTGCCCCAGCTCAGGAACAATGGCGTTTAAACGCACGGCAAAGTGCGCCTTCGCCCTGATGAAATCAACCGTTCCGAGAAACTCGTAAGCATAAAGCAAATCGTCGAGATAGGGACGCAAAAATGAAGACACTGCTGTCAAAATTTTTGTAACTTCACGACGTTCAGCATATATCAGTTCGCGTATTTCGTTGTTAAGCCCCACAATTTCGGCAGGTTCAATGTAGGTTGTACGCCCTGTTGCCGATTCGTCGTGCACAATGCCGGGCAGTTTGCGCTTGTTCGACGACAGTACAGGAATCACCGCTCGTCCGTCGCGCATGCACACTTCCACACCCGAATCCACAAGTCCGTCGTGCTGCGCCTGTTTTAAAATCGACGCCATTCTCCGCGTTACCGACTGTTGTTTTACAATAATATCTCTGCGCAAATGCGACAGTTCCGGCGTAGCATTGTCCTTAATCACACCCTGTTTGTTCAAAACCGAGTCGATACGCTCAATCACTGCGGGATAAATCATTACCGGCGAAGCCAAATCGTAAAGACGCGGATATTCATCGCTGTTTCTGTTCTTTATAAACCGAATAATATCGCGTACCGTGCCGAGCGACCGCATCAAATCGAACAATTCATGTTCTTCAAGAAACAGACCTTCAACGCGAATTTTTTTCAAACACTGCCGTAAGTCAATAAAGTACGATGCAGGCATTTCATCGCCATCCGCCTCAATACGCAACAGTTCCTGCGTCTGTTCGAGCCACGCATGCACCTCGTCAAATTGCGTTGAAAACGTCATTCGTTCCACATTTTCTTTTCCCAAACTGCTCAAACAATGCAAACAGAGCAACTCGCGAATTTTCTCAAATTTTAGCTTAGCTTCAAATGTTTTGGGGTAAATCATGGCACAAAAGTAGGGAAAAATAGCATAAATAACAACCTTATTAAAGGTACGCGCGCTAAATTATTCACCATGTTCAACTGTTTGCGAAAGGTATAAGACCTGATTTTACATATAGCAACAACCTTATGGCACTGTTTCGCTCGTTTTCCACTATATAATCTTGCAGAATGCAGGAGCTGTTATTTTTCAACTTATTACTGTATGTTATGCAAAGCATCATACAAAGTCCCACAGGGACGATATTTTATTAATCGCAGATACAATCTACGGAGAACGGTAAGATATATTGTAACTCATGCAGGGCGAGATAATAAATTCTGTTCGTTAAAATCTACGGTTAATACAATACCATCCCTGCGGGACTTGAATTAGTTACCATTATATTCAATTAGCTGTTATTCATGATGTTATATTTAATCATCTTAGCTTTTTAAAATTTCTCTCTTAAAAATAAAAGAGAACTGTGTGTTAATATCATTCGACGTTGCCTTATTCTACTGGAGTGCATTTAAGATAATATAGGTTTAAAATGCACAAATAAATGTAAATAATGGATTGTTTGTGATTTTTTTTGTAACTTGCACGCCTCTTATTAATAATTCTCAAAAAGAGGGAATTGCATTTTGTTTAATTTATTAATTAAAATCGTGAACTTTATGAAGAACGTAAAAAGAGTGCTGCTAACGGTTTTATGTTTTATGTTTGTGGGGCTAAGTACAATATTGGCTCAAACACGCACTATCACAGGAGCCGTTACAGAGAATGAAAGCGGAACGTCAGTGCCGGGCGCCGCAGTATTTGTGAAAGGAACTACGATTGGGACTGTAACCCAAGCTGATGGCAGGTATTCTGTGAGTGTTCCACAGGATGCTGAATTTCTGGTTGTATCCTTTGTGGGGATGCGAACGCAGGAAGTTGAAATTGCAGGAAGAGCAGTAATTAATGTGATTTTGCACACCGAAACGACAGCTATCGACGAAGTGGTCGTTACCGCGATGGGAATTATGCGGTCTGAAAGGTCTGTAGGAACCACAAAAACAGTGGTAAATCCCGATGACGCTGTTCTGAAAGCCGAACCTGACCTTTTTCGTTCGCTGAACGGTAAAATTCCCGGTGTAAATATACAGGGAGCTTCAGCTGTAGCGGGTAGTTCAACCAAAGTGAACATCAGAGGTAACATGTCATTTTTTGGCAGTAATCAGCCTCTTTATGTAGTGGATGGCATCCCCTATTCCGATGTGGAAGTTGAATCACAAAACCGCTTGATGACAGGCGGTGCGTATGGTTCGGGGCTTTCGACGCTTGACCCTAACGACATTGAATCGATGAACGTGCTGAAAGGCGCTGCCGCTGCTGCACTATACGGCGGACGTGCTTCTAACGGTGTAATTTTGATTACAACAAAGTCGGGCTCCAAAAAGATACTTCCTTCGCAAAAGAAAACAGAAGTAACGCTTTCAGCATCTATGGCTATGGAAACCATTGCGGCTTTACCCGACTATCAAAACAGCTACGGTGCAGGTTCCAATTTTCAGTATTCGCCAGCAAACGGTTCGTGGGGAGCTCCGTTTGGCGGTGAACTCACTACTATTCCTACATGGTCGGGTTTTTTGACGGCTTATCCCGATATGCCTGAGGAGCAGCCGTACCAAGCCTATCCGAATAATGTGAAAGATCTTTTCAGAACAGGGAAAGTTATGGATTTGTCTGCTAACATAACGCATTATACTCAAGGGGGAAATTTTAGCACTACCGTATCGCGGCTTACGCAGGACAGTTATATACCGTTCGCAAATTTCGAGCGTACATCGTTCAGCGTTGGAGGTAACCAAAAATTGGATAACGGGATTACCATTGGTGGAACGATGTCATACTCGCGTTCGGATCAGGAAGGTCCTTTTTTTGGCGCCGGTAATTATGGAGGTTCGGTGAGTTCGTTTGCACGCACAATGTTGCTGCCGCGTAACATTAATCCTGCAGGAATGCCCTATGAAACCCCCGAAAATAACAATCTTTTTCCTTTTATAGGGGGAGTTGACAGTCCGCTATGGTCGTGGAAGTATAATAAAATTAAATCTGTAATGGACCGTACTGTTACGTCGCTTAACGCGGGCTATGACATTACCCAATGGCTGTCGGCTTATTACTCGTTCGGGTGGAATCAGTATGAAATGGACCGTAAGCAGGTGATTAATATCGGTTCTGTAGGACCGGGCGCTTTTGCCGGTGCGGGGCAAATTATGGACGATAATTATACCACGCAGGAAATAGAATCGAACTTTAATCTGACATTTAAACAAAAATTTCTCAATGATTTTGAATTAAGAGTCATCGTTGGTCATAATGCCAACCAATTTTCGGCTTCGAGGGCATACCAATATGGTAATGAAATGATATTTCGTGAAATTTACAACATTGGTAATTCGAAAGCACAAACCGCATATGCACGAACTGAAATGACAAGGCTTTGGGCTATTTACGGAGATGTTTTGTTGGGTTACAAAAATTATGCTTTCCTGAATTTTACTTTGCGCAATGACCACTCATCAACATTGCCCGTAAAACATAACAGTTTTGTTTATCCGGGTATATCTGGTTCATTTATATTCAGCGATGCATTCGGAGTCAATACCGATATTTTAAACTATGGTAAATTTCGTATGGGGTGGGGTAAGGTAGGTAAAGATGCAAGTGCGTATTACGTAAATGGCTTTTTCAATCAGGATACACCGTTTGCTGGGATTCCACTGATGTACGTACCTATGGATTCGTATGATGAAGAATTGAGACCCGAATTTACATCCGAATTTGAAACAGGAGTTGAATTACAGTTTTTGCAAAGCCGTATAGGAGTTGATTTTACATGGTATAACCGTTTATCGACAGATCAAATAGCGCCTGTAAATTTGCCCTCTTCAACAGGAAAAGAACGGTATTTTACAAATTACGGTGAAATGCGAAACAGAGGTATAGAGTTGGGACTGACTCTTGTTCCCGTAAGTTTGCAAAATTCGTTTAAATGGAATATAAACGCCGTTTATTCGAAGAATGTGAATGAGGTGCTGTCGCTGATTGACGGTGTTGAGCGGCTTACCTTTTCAACAGGCTCGACCAGCGAACCGCAACCTACTTTGAAGGTGGGTTATTCTTACGGTTATCTTTACGGTTCAGGCATTGCTCGCGACAAGGATGGTACGCCTCTTGTCAATCCAAATACAGGAACGTATATGGTCGCAACCGATTTGGTTGAATTAGGAAGTCCTTATCCCGATTTTCAGGCAGCTGTAACTAATACATTTTCGTTTAAAGGAATTTATTTGAGTGCAATGTTTGATGCAAGAGTGGGAGGGGTTTTGTCGTCGGGTCCCGCATCTGATATGATGGGACGCGGAGTTACCAAAGATACCGAAGACAGACTCGGTACCCGCATTCTTCAGGGTGTTTATGGTGACCCGAATACGCAAGAACCGATTGTTGACGCCGGCGGAAACCGGATCCCCAATACGGTTCAGCTTTCCGAAAACGATTTGTGGTTTGCTCCAGCATCTACTTCACCAACATTTGCCATGAACAGCGTTCAGGAGTTTTCTACATTTGATGCTACAGTATTCCGCTTGAGTGAAGTTACACTCGGATACGATTTCCCCAAACAATGGCTGCAAAACACGTTCCTTGGCAGTGTGAATGTTTCTGTTATAGCAAGAAATCTATGGCATTATGCACCGGGTTTCCCCAAATATACGAACTATGATCCTGGTTCCAACTCGTTTGGAAATGGTAACGTGCAGGGGATTGACAGGGAAACAGCTCCTTCGACAAGAAGATTTGCTTTCAATGTTAAAGTAACATTCTAAACTATTAAAACTATAAATTGTATATTATGAACAAGATATTGAAATTCGTATTGGCAGCGTGTTTTGTTATAGCGCTCGGAAGTTGCGAAAAATGGCTTGACGTAAACGAAAACCCGAATGTGCCGACAACTGCCGAACTTGACAAATTACTTCCTTTCAGCGAAGTGTATATGGCCGCATCCATGTCACAGGGTAATTTTATCGGCAATAATCTGTCGAGCTATGTGCATCAGCTTGTTTCACGTGAAGTGCAAAACTACGGGATGGATGCTCAAGCAAACAATCCTTTTAATTCGTGGAACTATATGTACAGGTATGTTCTTACCGATTTTGATGCCATTATTGCACAGGCTAAACCCGATGGAAATATGATTTATGCAGGTATTGCCCAAACGCTTAAAGCATATACTTTTTCGGTGATGGTTGACCTTTGGGGGGATGTTCCTTACAGCGAGTTTAATGTTGAAGGTGTTAATGCGCCAAAACTCGATAACAGCAAGGATATTTACAATAACCTGATTGCTCTTTTGGAAGAAGCAAAAGCTAATTTGGAAGATGCAACAGCTGCCAATCTTTTAAAACCGGGAAGCGACGATTTTTTTTATGCCGGCAATGCAGAGAAATGGATTAGATTGAATAACACTCTTAAATTGAGATTATTGTTGCAATCGCGTAAAGCAAAATCGGATATTACCGGCTGGCAGAGCAAACTTGACGCATTGATTACCGACAACAAATTTATTGCTTCGGGCGAAGATTTTCAGTTTATGTATAATGCTGTTAACAGTCCTGCGGATGAGCGTCACCCTGCTTACTCAGCCGAATATAACGGAGGTCAGGTTACTTATTATATCAGCCCATTTTTTTACGAAATAATGGCAGGCTCAACACTAAATGTAACCGACAATCCTTTTTCAGGTATTAGCGACCCGCGTATTCCCTACTATTTCTATAATCAGTTGACGGGAGAAGAAGATGCCGAAAATTTTCACGAATACCGTAACGGTAATTTTATGTCCATCTTTTTTGCATCGAATAGTTCTAATTCTGCCAGTGCTAACGATGCTTCGCTTACTAAAGTAGGGCTGTATCTTTGCGGTGGTGCGTATGAAGATGGAAAAGGAACAACGATTACTCAATTCAGGCAGGGAAATGGTGTTGCGCCGCATAAGATGATTACTTATGCAGCATTGAAATTCATGCTTGCCGAACTTGCTCTTGCAGGCGAAACAAGCGGAGATGCAAAAGTTTTACTGAGCGAAGGAATTACGGAGGCTGTTAAGCACGTAAACAGTGTGGCTGCAAAACAAACCGGTGTTCCGACAATTAGCGCCGCCGATATAACAGCTTTTGTGGATGCAGTGCTTGCAAAATACGATGCTGCCGATGCAGCAGGTAAATTAAGGATTGTGATGACACAAAAATGGATTCACAATGTGTTGAATCCTATTGATTCCTATAATGATTATCGACGCACAGGATACCCAACCCTTTTTGACCCGCAAAAAACGCAAGATCCGGGCTCTGGAGTAAATCCTACAGTTACGGATAGGTCGCCAGCGAGAGTACCACTTCAAAATTTCGCTTCATACCCTCGTTCGCTTTACTATCCGACTTCTTCGGAAACCACTTTGAATCCGAATGTAAAACAAAAGACCAACCTCTCGACGCCTTTTGTGTTTTGGGATAAATAATAATATATAAAAAAACAAAGAATATGAAAGTTAAATATTTGGCAGTCATTGCATTATCCTTGCTTTTTATGATGCAGGGTTGTAAAAGAGAGCTCCCTTACCCGATTGACGAGGTAAAAAGAGGAGTGGTTATAGACGTTGTACGTATTTCGGGTACCGACGGCGTATTATCTGCCGGTCAGACAACTGGAGATTACCGATTGAAACTTGCCATTCCCAAAGAGCAGGGAGATTATTCATTTATGAAGAATGCACAGTTGCTGGCTATTCTCCGAAATGCTGACGGTAATTATTCTACTACGGTTGCTGTAGATAATATTACCGGTTTTCCAAAAGAAATCCCAATTGATATTGCAGATGTATATAGCAAGTTAGGTCTGACAGCGCCTGAACTTGGACAGATGCTTTATTTTACGACAAATGTTGTATTAAATGATGGCTCAACCATTCCCGGATGGACAGAGTTTATGGGATTTAATAACAGGGCATTTGCTGGATGGCTGGTTGACGGACGCGCCTATTCATCCAATGTAGTATATGCTGCAACCTGTCCCCTTGAACTCGACAATTTTGTAGGAACTTTCACCGTATCTGTTGATGAATGGTGGGGAGAAACACCATATCCTGTAGAGGTTACAAAAATATCGGATACAGAACTGAATATTAGCGGAATTTGTGATGGCGTATGCTCAAATGATTTAGTCATTACGATTGACCCTACGGATCATTCCATTTCGTTTGGAAAACAGATTCTGGAACCCAATTCGGGGGAGTGGTTCGAAAATCCTGCTTATTTTAATTTTGCCTTGTCAGCAGGTATCGGTAGAGTTGATGCTTGCGACATTTCCATTTCGTTTTCGGCTACAGCCACAGTAGATGCTGGAAGTTTTGGCGCCGTTTCGTTTGCGATGAAAAAAAATTAGTATTGGGAACATACTTTGATTTGTTTTGACAAAAATGCCTGACAACATTGAGTTTGTCGGGTATTTTTGTGCATTCACGAATTGAGTAAATTTATTTAAATCCGCTTCTATTTATATAAATTACATTTTTAAATTCCCAAATAATATTTACCTTTGTAGCAGTACTAATCAATATATATTATGGTTCGCAAGATAAAACAGCTAAAAAATTACACCATCTCACAGATTGAGATGCTCTTTGAAAGTAACGAAAATAATATTGTTGGAGCAAAACCCTATGCAATCATTCAACTGACTCGCGGATATGGCACACACAAATTGGAAGAAATTTATCGTGTAACGCACAAGCAAATCTGCAATTGGGCAGACCGTTTTGATGCTGAAGACATTGCCGGATTACGAATGAAACATGGCAGAGGCAGGCATTCGTTTGTTAGCCGTGAGCAAAAAGAAGAATTGAAAAGGGATTTATCTGAAGTCCTGAAGAATTTGGCTACAATACCGCCAATTGGTCAGGTTCTTTATTTGTAAAGCACTTGGAGACCTCCTGTCAAGTGGTTTACAAACAGGCTGCTGTTTATGTATTTTTACGCGAACTTGGGTTTTCTTTTCAACGCACACGCGGAAAATATCCCGAAAGAGATGAATCCAAGCGTGAATCCGCTAAAATTGATATAAAAAAATTTTAGATTATTGTAGTGACCATCAAGATACTGTTGTCTTATTCGAGGATGAATTTTCTTTAAGTAACATCGCTGCACTCTCCACTACTTCTGCCTGCAAACAGCCTCAGATTGTTTGCAGGCAGGCAAAAAAGGAGCGGGTTACAGGATTTGGAAGCATCAATCCCTTAACCGGGCAATTGGTGGTCAATTTCGCTAAAATGTAAAATACCGGTACTTTTCTCAAAAAGCATTTGAGAAAAGTATTATTGAAACACCCCCTTAGTTTCTGAGGAGTAATTACCTTTGCGAAAAATTAACATCAAACACAATGGATTTCTTTCAAGGCACGGATGCTGAAGTAAAAACTGATAAGTGGGCTGGGTATTTGCCTCTGGCGGCTAAAGGGTGGAATATCGAACAGGAAAAAAGCAAGGGTGGTAAGAACTTTGAGTTGATTCATCGCTTCATTATGGGACTGAAAGGATGGGTAAGAGGAATATATCACAAGATTTCACAAAAATATGCGCAAGGATATTTGGACG
>JAITVO010000122.1 GCA_031285765.1 Cytophagaceae bacterium
ATCACCATATTTGAGGCGGAAATGCCTTCCCGTCCGGCTCCATTCAATTCTCCCTGTGCAATTAAGACAGGGGTGATTGCCTGAGGTTCAAATTCACCATCGGGTATATGATAACACCCGGTAAGGAACAATGCTAATGTTCCAAGCAGTAAAATAGAAATTGTCCTTTTCATCTCTGTAAAAATTTAATGTTGTTTAGTATTCAAAAACAGCGTAAAGTTAGACAGTGTTTTTCTATGTTTCCAAATTTTTAGTGTTAACAATAAAAAGTGTTATCAGTTAAAAAATAGCGTTTTTTGTAATTGTTCTGAGGTAATACAACTGAACGGTAACGATGCGATAACCCAAATAAAGTGCGTCTGAGATAATTTCTGCCTGTTTTTCCGGATAGGGCTTGGATGAATTGTAAACAACAGGATTAGGCGGCGTAAAATCATCTGTATCATATTGCGCAGATACAGGCATTGGTGGCTGTACAGGATAAACATAAAAAGTTTTTTCTGGATGTTATCCTGCTAAGGATAATTGTGTTGGTAGAAAATGGAAATTACTCAAAGTAATTTGTAAATGAATTATTTTGGGCGTATATTCACAAAAAAGCAAAAAATATTTTCTCCGTCGTTTTATTTTTATACCTTTGCGCAGTTTTTTCAGAGCATAAATTGAGTGCAAAAAGAGGCAGAATATATCGTATCCTACAAAGGACTAAGGGAAGGAAAACATACGTTTGCGTTTACGGTTAACCGTGATTTCTTTTCTCTTATAGAAGAATCATTGTACAATGACGGCGACGTTAGAGTGAATGTTTGCCTCAACAAAGGAATGCGGATGCTGGTATTCGATTTTGATATTAAAGGAATAGTCGCGTCGGTTTGCGACAACTGTTTGGAGCCGATAAACGTGCCGGTGAGTTGCCAAAACACGCTGTATATTAAATTCGGAGATGAGTACGACGAGCCTGCCGAAGACATAATTATTCTTCCCCATGAGGAATATAAGTTTGATTTAAAGCAGGTTATTTATGAATTAATAGTAACATCGTTGCCCATGCGGCACTTGCATCCAACGCGAAACGACGGTACAACGGGCTGCAATCCCGAAATGGTAGAGAAGTTAAATGAGTATAAAATAAATAAGCCTCACGCTGGCTCGGAACAAACATCCGACCCGCGTTGGGACGAGTTAAAAAAGTTAATTGATAAAAAAGGTTGAAAAATGGCACATCCTAAACGAAAAACATCGAAAACAAGAAGAGATAAAAGAAGAACACATTACAAAGCCGAATTACCCGCTTTGGGCGTATGTTCAAACTGTGGAGCGGCTATCAGGCTGCACCGCGTTTGCGGCGAATGTGGTTATTACCGCGGAAAACTGGCTGTTGAGAAAAACGTAACAGCTTAACCTGTTATTCATAAAACAATAATGAGACTGTTCAAAAAGAACGCGGATTCGCGCCAACAACACAAAGAAGCGCATTTATATAATGCGTCATTATCATTTATATAGCAATCCGCAAAAATCAGTGTTATCCGTGTTCAAAAATACTTTTTGCACAGCCTCTGTTTGTTTTTTGTATAACGACAAAATTTTCAGGTATAAATAACATGTCTGTTAAAAATTACGTTTCAAACAAAGACTTTATTGCTTGATTGAATCGGGTTAAACGGATATATAATAACGTAAAACGAAACCCATGTCTAAATTAAGAGCTGTAATTACCGCAGTGGGGGGGTATGTTCCCGACTATGTGCTTAGCAATGGCGAGCTAAGCAAAATGGTTGACACTTCGGATGAATGGATCATGTCCCGCGTTGGTATAAAAGAGAGACGTATTTTAAAAGGGGAGGGCAAAGGTACTTCCGATATGGCGGCTGAAGCTGTTCGCCAAATTTTTGAAAAAACGGGAACCAAACCTGAAGAAATTGATTTGGTAATTTGTGCAACCACAACTCCCGACCACCTGTTTCCTGCAACAGCAAATATTGTTGCCGACAAAACAGGTATCAGAAATGCGCACGGCTTCGACCTGAACGCAGGATGTTCGGGATTTCTGTACGCCCTTGATACCGCTTCGCAATTTATTGAAGCAGGACATAAAAAGAAAGTGCTTGTTATTGGTGCCGACAAAATGAGTTCCATTGTGGATTATACCGACCGTACCACATGCGTACTGTTTGGCGATGGAGCTGGCGCTGTACTGCTTGAGCCAACAACCGAAAACAGCGGTATCATCGATCGTTTGCTGATGAGCGATGGCTTCGGACGCAAATATCTGCACATGAAAGCAGGCGGCTCGGTACAACAATCGTCGCACGAAACCATCGACCAGCGTCTTCACTATATTTATCAGGACGGACCGCATGTGTTCAAACATGCCGTTGTAAACATGGCTGACGTTTCAGCCGAAATAATGGCGAAAAACGGCTTGATGCCCGACGATCTTTCGTGGCTCGTTCCTCATCAGGCTAATCTGCGTATTATTGACGCAACGGCTGAACGGATGGGTATAGATAAAAGCAAGGTGATGATTAACATCCAGCGTTACGGCAACACAACATCGGGTACCATTCCGCTTTGTTTGTGGGAATGGGAAAAACAGTTGAAAAAAGGGGATAACATAATTCTTGCCGCCTTTGGCGCAGGATTTACATGGGGAGCCATCTATGTGAAATGGGGATATAATCCGAAATAATACGGTATTTACCTGTCAAAAAAAAGCCATTCTGTAAAGGATGGCTTTTTTTAATTGCTAATTCATATTACGCAAAAAGGGACACAGTGTTCCGCTTGGACGACACTTTATTAACCGTAGATTTTTCATTTACAGTAATTCGCAAAAATATGTGTTATCCACATTCAAAAACACTTCTATTCTGCTTATTTTGTTTTCTTATTTTGCTGTTTAATAAAAAGTTCCAAGGCAGCGGGCATTGACGGCGCCTGCGGCATGGGTGCCTGAATATCGAGGCGCAAACCGGCTTCGGTTACGGCTTTGGCTGTTGCCGGACCAAAACAGGCTATAGCGATATCTTTCTGCTCGAAATTGGGAAAATTTTGAAACAGCGAAGCTATTCCCGAAGGGCTGAAAAACACGAGAATGTCATAATCAATCTTCTTAATATCGCTCAAATCGCTGCTAACAGTACGATGAAAAATAGCTTCTGTATATTTCACTTTCGATTTTTTCAATAAATCAGGAATTTCTTGTTTATGAATATCGGAAAGGGCAACCAAATATTTCTCTTCTTTATGTTTTTTCACCACATCTACCAAGTCGGCAAATTTTCCTGTTGAATGAAAAATCTTCCTTTTACGAAAAGTGATGTACTTTTGAAGATAAAACGCAATAGCGTCCGAAATACAGAAATACTTCATTGTTTCGGGTATAGCAATTTTCATTTCTTCGCTAATCCGGAAAAAATGATCAATCGCTGTACGACTCGTAAAAATAACAGCAGAGTGATCAAGAATATTGACCCTCTGTTTACGAAAATCTTTCACATTTATTCCTTCGACCTGTATAAAAGGTCTGAAATCAATTTCTACATTATTCTTTTCCGCTAAATCGAAATAGGGCGATTTGGGAGTAGTGGGTTTGGGTTGAGAAACCAAAATTTTTTTGATTTTCAATGTTTTCATGTTTTAATTCAACATTACAGGCACGTCCTACTATTCGAATACTACCATGAATAAGATAGACAAAGGCAATATTTCGAGGGCGCAAAGATACAAAATTATGTAATACAGCGAAAATGTTTCTTTTAAAATTATTTTTATACCCCTGCCTATCTGTAACAAATAGAGCAGGATAAATACTCCTCCGCCAATATTCATCAAAACTGATTGTCCCAACTGATTTACAAAGGGAAGTAATACCACAACAGGAAGTATGACGATTGCAAAAGCCTGTCCCATAGTTGATGTGCCTTTTAAATACAATTTTATTTGAGGCAAAGTGTCGAAAATATAGCCTGCTAAGTTGAATACCAATATTTTTGTAAAATAAAGAACAGTTAGTGAAGCAAAAATGATGGGAATATTTTGCAACGAATTGCTGTTGAAAAATGTATTGCCGGTTAAACAGAACAGTTCGTAAACAAAAAGCGAGCTGTTGAAAAAAAACAGGAATCCCATTATGAATGCAGAAAAACTGTATGAGTCATAATTGGCTGAAGTGTTTGCCGCAACCCCCTGAAAAAAAACGGAGCGCAGCAGATTGCCAATATATTCTTTTCGGTAGAATCGTACAAAACCCATTACCAGAACAGCAACAAAAATAAGCGAAAGAAAGGTATTATTGCTCTGCAAAGGATTTTCAGAAACTTGAATTTCACTGTCGGGCTGTGTTGAAACAGTGCGAACCGACAGGGAAAGCGAGTCTTGTTTCCGGCTTTCTATGCGAATCAGCGAATCAGCCGTAACGTTTTGTGACTCCGATGAAACAAGTAATTGCTCATTTATTTCTGAGTAAAGCGATTCGTCAAATGATTTGGGATAGTAATCGGGTTTCAGATTCCAGTTGGTATAGGAGCCTTCGCGCCCTGTGAGATTAAATTTTAACGAATCGTGCTGCGTCATTACCGGCTCTGCTTTTTTAGGCAGAGCAGCGGGCTCCTGTTGTTTTAGAGGTTTAGGAGCTGGTAATTCAATATTGATATTGTCATCATGTGTACGTTTGATATTCAGCTGAAAGGCTGAATCGTTGAGCGCAGGCACAACCGGCTGCAAATTGCGGATGTCAATTTGCGGTGGGCGTACTGTCTGCTGAAAATATGTCGGTTCCAGATAAAAATTCACGATTGCCTGTATTGCGAATCAATATGTTTTGGTCGGCAAAGATAGAAATAAAAAGGTTTAAAGTTCAAAGTTCCGAGTTCAAAGTTTACAAATCCAACTTTGCATCTTCACACAGCGGCAAATTCAATGGCGTCCGAGCCCCATGCTTCGCACTCTTCGATGGCTTTTACGATTTCCTTTGGCGACAAAATCAACGTCCACAGATTCAGATGTTCGGGACGTATAAACCGTTCTTCTACCATCTGTTTCGACAGTTCGACCAATGGCTGATAAAAATTATCGGTGTTCATTAAAACAACAGGATGTGGATACATCCCCAATTTTTTCAGCGAAACTACATCGAAAAGCTCATCCATTGTACCTGTTCCTCCCGGCAGCGCTATTGCGGCGCATGAATCTTTCATCAGTAAGGCTTTTCGCTCGTGCATGGTATTTACACGAATCATATTTGCAACGCCCGTGTGTTCCCACTCTTTTTCGACCATAAAATGAGGAATAACGCCCGTTATTGTTCCATTGTATTTCAAAACCGTATCGGCTACAGTTCCCATCAATCCTGCCGATCCGCCACCATAACGGACTCCGTAGCCGGCTTCAACTAATGTGCGCGTCATCTCTTCGGCATGGTCGAAATATTTTTGAGGAATTTTAGCGCTCGAAGCGCAGTAAATAACAACTTGTTTGGTCATAATCTGAAAGAATTAAGGAATTAAGAGGCTATTACTTCTATTTATTTGTAATTGTTGGCTCCGCCGGCAGTGATTCCATATTTGAGGCGCTCAATGCTGTAACAACATAATTATAGCGTTTGGGATGCGTGGTGCGGGTTAAGTCGACATAAACCCTATTTGCCGATGTGATGATAACAATGTCTTCGGCGTTTTCGACCGACACATCTCTGCCTTTTTTCACTTTGTAAACCACAAACAGTTTGTTGCTGCGGCTCCGCTCCCAGTTTATCACAATTTTGTTATTGATAATTTCGAGTTTAACATCGGTGGGAGGCGTGGGCAACTGCTGCTCAACCCTTGCATTGACAGGTGGAAGCGCCGGATAACGATAGAGCCGACGCATTAAATGCCGTTTCATGTTCAGCGGATTGCGCCTAAGCACTTTTGCGCTGAAAAAGAAACTGCCTGATATGTTAGAGTAGGTGCGATTCAATTCAACCTGCTTCACCAATTCTTTGGGGGTACGCCATGCTTTGTCGCCCGACTCCCTGCCAATGCGATAAATGCTGTGCCCCACATACAACTGGCAACCGAAGCTGTTGCGGCTCCACCAGTCGGCAATTGTAGCATAATCGGCAGCATCTTTCCCGATGTGCCAGTAAATTTGCGGCGTAACGTAATCAACCCAGCCCTTGCGCTGCCAAGTCAATATGTCGGCATACAAATCGTCGTAACAGGTAACGCCCGCTTTGGTAAGGGAGCCTTTGGGGTCGTTTGCGGCATTGCGCCATACGCCAAAAGGCGAAACGCCAAACTCGACATACGGTTTGATGCTCTGGATGGTATCGTGAATTTGGCGGATAATCAAATTCACATTATCGCGTCGCCAGTCGGCTTTTTGCTGTGGCGAAAAGCCGCGAGGGTCGTTCACAAAAGCGTTGTGGTCGGGAAACTCTTCGCCGGCTATGGGGTAGGGATAAAAATAGTCGTCGAAATGGATAGCGTCAATGTCGTACCTGCGCACAATATCGGCAACCACACTGGCAATGTGATTGCGCGTTTCGGCAAGCGCGGGATTGAAACAGGTTGTTTTTCCGTAGTGTACAAACAGTTCGGGGCGTGTTTGCGTAATATGGTCGGGCGCAACCGTCATCCGTTCATTATCCACGATGGCACGATAGGGATTGAGCCACACATGCACGTTGATGCCGCGTTTCCGTGCTTCAGCGATGGTAAAGTGCAGAGGGTCGTAATACGGGGCGGGCGCTTTGCCCTGCGTTCCGGTGAGCCAGTACGACCACGGCTCGTGCCGCGAATCGTAAAACGCATCGGCAGCCGGACGCACCTGAAACACAACCGTATTCATGTTGTACTCCTTCACCAGGTTGAGCAGTTCAATCATCTCCTGCTGCTGCAGTTCGGGAGCGATGCCGGATTTCGACGCCCAGTCGATGTTCGACACCGTAGCAATCCATACGGCACGCATCTCCCTTTTGGGATAATCGCCGTTGCCTCGAGCGCCAACGGCTGTAAATAGCATTGCAATAATAATAAGTGGTTTCATTCTATTAAGTAGATGTTCATAATTATTTCACATAAGTAAGTACTCACATAAAATTGATTTGCGAACAGAAGCAACAATGGGGCATGCCCCATTGCCGATGCAGGATAATGTGAATTAATTATGAGCACTTACTTAAGATATTATGTTACGCACTGGCTTGAAAAGTCCGCCCATGATGATTACTGCGCACCATGGGTTGCTGGTTTTTACCGTTTGAGGATTTTCAGGTACGTTTCGTTTTCGATGCGCAGACGCTCGTTTTCACGTTCGAGTTCGGCTATGCGGTGCGTTAGTTCTTTGTTTGTAAGCGCCGCTGTATCGTCGAACATCTCCTTTCCGATGTCGAAAAACAAATTGCAATCAAGTATTTGCGATGCCTGCCAAAGTACGGAAGTTCGCAGGTTTGGGCGTTTATAAAAACTGAGCAGGGTGGAATGGGCAATATCCATTTTGCGTGCAACTCCTGAGTGGGTCAGCGGGCTTTTTTCGATACTGCGGCGAAGCATTTCTCCGTCGTGGAGGGTTTTTTCTCTGTATTGTGACTCCATTTTATTATATATTTACAGTTTTGTGCTGCAAAGATAGAAACAATTATTTTGGCTTGCAATATTTTTGTAGTTTTAATCTACGGTTTTGTATTTTAAACATACTATTTTATATTACTAATCTACGCAATTGCATTGTTGAGCTACGCA
>JAITVO010000148.1 GCA_031285765.1 Cytophagaceae bacterium
TCGGATAAAGGGGTTCCGAAGGGTGTGTACGCGATATGAAAAACTCGACATAATATATATGGCATTCTTGAACTTAGCCCTCATATATGACGAGTTAAGATTATGCTAACACGCCGTAACAAAACAACCTCAGTGCTAAGTATATTTACCTTATCATATCCCGCATGGTTGTTATGTATTTCACAAGCAGTTGTTCAGTTAAATCTAACTGCTGAAATATTTTGTGCGCTTTCCCTAACATAATCACAAGAGGTGTGGTACATTAAAAACAATTCTTATCTTTGCCCACACAATCACAGTAACTATTCAAAAAATAAATAATAAATAAAATGACTGCCAATATGTTAAGCGAACACGACATTATCTTGCTAAAGGAAAGAGGAATTACCAAAGAATCGGTTTCGACACAAATCAGCCGTTTTAAAACAAGCTTTGAACAATTAGATGTTTTACGCGCGGCAACTCCTAACGACGGTATTAAAATACTGACGCCCGATGAAATGACAAGTTACCCTGCAATTTATCGAAACAGAATATTAAACAATATCTCGGTGAAGAAATTTGTACCTGCTTCGGGCGCTGCTACTCGAATGTTTAAGGATTTGTATCAATACTTAGACAATTCGGTTCCCATTGCCGAACTCTCGGATAAGCATCCTGTACGGATGTTCATCGAGTTGTTGCCAAAATTTGCATTTTTCCAAATTCTGCAAAAGGCGATGAACAACCATAACATTTCCAATAAAGAGGTTCGGATGTCGATGGCTGCCGATATTATCGGAATGGTTTTAAGCGACGCCTCGCTGAATTATGGTAAACAGCCGAAAGGACTGGTACATTTTCACGCTTATCCCGACAACACAATTCGCACAGCTATGGAAGAACATCTTGTTGAAGGCTGCAGCTATGCAACCGACAATGGCGGGAAGGCACAAATACATTTCACGGTAAGTTCCGAACACGAAGAACTTTTCAAAAAAAATCTTCACGAAAAAGGCGCACAAATTGAAGATAAGTACAAAGCATCGCTCGACGTAAGTTTCAGCTTTCAGAAGCCGCATACCGACACGCTCGCAGTTACACCCGACAATCAGCCTTTTCGCGATAAAGACGGTAAACTTGTATTCCGACCCGGAGGACACGGCGCTTTAATCGAAAACCTGAATGAGCTGGATGCCGACATCATTTTTATTAAAAACATTGACAATGTGGTACACGAACATTCGGATGGAAATGCAGTTGCTTACAAAATGGCTTTGGGCGGACAGCTTTTGCTGTTGCAAAACCATATTTTTGATTTGCTGAAAAAGTTAGACGAGGGTTATAACAAAGTGCTTGATGAAATTGAAAAGTTTATCAAAGACCAACTCTTTGCTTCGTTGCCCGAATCGCTCTCGAAACTTTCGTCTCAACAAAAAGCCGATTATTTAAGAAAATATTTAAACCGTCCGATGCGCGTTTGCGGAATGGTACGCAACGAGGGAGAACCGGGAGGCGGACCGTTTTGGGTAAGAGAAAAATCGGGACAGGAAACACTCCAAATTCTCGAAAGTTCGCAGTTGGATATAAATAATCCCCATCAGGCAGCGCAGTTGAAACAGGCAACTCATTTCAATCCCGTCGATTTGGTTTGTGCTGTCAAAGATTATCAAGGCAAAAAGTTCGATCTCACCGCGTTTTCCGATCCCGAAACAGGATTTATCTCCGAAAAATCGATAAACGGTCAGCCCATAAAGGCGCTGGAACTGCCGGGGTTATGGAATGGCGCTATGGCAAACTGGATTACACTGTTTGTGGAAGTACCCGTCAGCACTTTTAATCCTGTGAAAACGGTTAACGATTTGTTAAGGAAGCAACATCAACCGAATTGATTGCGTTTTTCGAAGCCTGTAGGGTTTTGTGCAGGCAAATATTTTTTCTATGTGCTATCCCGTTAGGGATAATATGTTGGCAGAAAATGAATGACATTACATTTCCGACGTGCCGTTAGGTACGCCTCACGGACATTCTACATCCCGTTCCATTCGGAACGGGGGATGGAACTGTTTCTGATTTCTACCAATATTTTGTCCCTAAATGGGCAGAAATAAAATGGAATTACCTGTAAATAATTAACAAAAAATGACTGTTGATATTTTTATTCCCTGTTTTATTGACCAGATGTTTCCCGATACGGCATGGAATATTGTGAAAATACTAAAAAGTATTGACACAGAAGTTAATTACAATCCGAAGCAAACTTGTTGCGGACAGCCGCATTTTAATGGAGGCGACCGGAAAGGCGCACAGAAACTTGTGTTGAAGTTTGCAGATGATTTTCCTGACGACCGACCGATTGTTGTTCCGTCGGCTTCGTGTGCGGGATTAATTAGAAACCATTATGCTGCGCTGCTCGAAAAAGAGAATAGAAGCGAAGACGCAACACGTTTAAAAAAAAATGTTTTAGAGTTAACCGATTTTCTTGTAAATCATTTAAAGACAACCAGTATTCATGCTTCTTTTCCATATATGGTAACTTATCACGACGCTTGTTCAGCCCTGCGCGAGTATGGCATAAAGGATGAGCCTCGAAAACTGCTTGCAAACGTAAATGGTCTTCAATTGGTTGAAATGGCAGAAAATACCACATGTTGCGGTTTCGGTGGCACATTTATGATGAAATATATTCCCATTTCGTCGGCAATGGTTGAACAAAAAGTGCAAAACGCACTGGCTACCGGAGCCGAATATATTGTATCAACAGAAGCATCGTGCCTGATTAATATCAACAGCTACATTAAAAAGCAGAAATTGCCGATAAAAACCATTCATATTGCTGATGTACTAGGGAATTTTTAGTTGAAAAGTGAAGAATGGAAAGTGAAAAAATATTATAATAAAACTCTCTCTACCATCACTATTACTTTTGTTTTTTTCAGCCCCCCACGCCCGTGTTTTAAAATTTTATATTTCTCGGATAAATGAATTTCGGTGGAAAAATAACCCTCGTCCAATTCAAGGCGTCCTGCTAAAATATACTCGCCATCGCGCTTGCTCATTGCCTCGCGCAACTTGTGCACCACGAGCCAAATAGAGTGATAATGCTTATGTTCAAGCTGCCTCTGCAACTATTTGGCGAAGAGATTTTTAAACATTATATTTCGCCACCAGCGGCATTCGCCAGCCTGTGCCGAAAGCCCTGCTGGAAACGCGGAGAATGGGCGAACACTGCGCCCGTTTGTATTCGTTGCGATGCAGCAGGGTAACAATGCGCTTTACGGTTTCTTCGTCGTAACCGTCGTAAACAATATCACAAATGTCGAAGTTTAATTCGATGTAACGATAAAGAATTGCATCAAGGATTTCGTAATCGGGCAGCGAGTCGGAATCCTTTTGGTCGGGACGCAGTTCGGCTGACGGCGGTTTTTGAATGGTATTGAGCGGAATTATCTCCTTTTCGGAATTGATATAATGAGCCAAACGGTAAACATCGGTTTTGTAAACGTCGCCCAAAACGCTCAACGCTCCGCACATGTCGCCGTAAAGCGTACCGTAACCTGCGGCGGCTTCGCTTTTGTTCGATGTGTTTAACACGATGTGCCCGAACTTGTTGGAATACGCCATCAGCAACATGCCACGTATCCGCGCCTGAATGTTTTCTTCAGTTACATCGGGCTGCTGCTTGTTAAACAGGGGTGCAAGCGTAGCTTCCATCCGGTCGTAAACATCTTTTATCGTAACTGTATCGTAACTCATTCCCAAATTATTGGCAAGCGCCACAGCGTCGGTAATGCTGTGGTTGCTCGAATATTTCGAAGGTAGCAGCAATCCGTGTACATTCTCGTTTCCCAAAGCAGCAACAGCAAGCGCAGCAACAACTGCCGAATCAAGCCCACCCGATATGCCGAGCAGCGCCTTTTTCAGTCCCGATTTTGCAAAATAATCGCGAATACCAAGTACCAGCGCGTCGTAAATCAGCTTGATTTCGGGTTTTCGAATTTCGGAAGAGTCGTCCAAATCTATATCATTTTCAGAAAGGTCTTTGTCGTCCCAGTTTTCGGTATCAACAAAAAACAGATCTTCCTCAAAGCGTTTCATGCGGTACGTTATTTTTCCCTCATTAATTACCATTGAGCCGCCGTCGAAAATCAATTCAGAACTTGCGCCAACCTGATTGACATAAAGAAGCGGACAGGACGCTTTGAAAGCAAGCACTGCGTTGCGATTGTAGTTTTTGTCGTAGCTTCGATTTGTAGTAAATGGCGTAGCGGCAATATTAATGATAAAATCGGGGCGCACCTGTAATGCAATTCTCATCGAGAGCGGCATATCACTGCCGCTCTGGTTGTGCATTAATGCGTCGCCCGCCTTACTGTTGCGCCACAATTCATCGCCAATGATAACGGCAATGCGCTTTCCTTTGTATTCAAACACAGTAAAAGAATGGTCGTCGTTTAAATCAAATTTATTGTAGCAATGGTCGGGGTTGAAATAACGATGTTCATCGTAAACATCGTAGCTCGAAAGCAGTTTTTTGTGCGCCGCCTCAAAAATACATTTTCCTTTTTGCAAAACCCGTGCTGAATTGTAAAGCCGTTTTCCATCCAATAAAAAGTTTTCACTTGGTGCGCCCACAATTGCTGCAATGTCGGTACAGTGATCTGAAATTTCGCACATTGCACGGGATATATCGTCCGTAATTTTTTTGCGCATCAGCAAGTCGTGCGGAGGATAACCACAGATTGCCAATTCGGAAAATACAATGAGGTCAGCCTTTTCCCGACGGGCTTTTTCGATGCTGCCGATGATTTTATTTTTATTGCCTGTAATATCGCCAACGGTGTAATTTAGCTGTGCAAGCGCTATTTTCATACTTGATTTTTTTTTTAACGCGGATGACACATATTTTCGCAGATTATGTAATGTTTCTTTGTTATCTGCGAAAATTCGTGTCATCCGCGTTCTTTTAAAGTCCTTTTAATTTCTGTATCTCTCGGTGATGCTGAACAACTAATTGTTCCTGCTTTTTGCGCGATTCCTGCCGATAAGTTTCAAACTCTTTGCTTACGGCGTCCAACTCGTTTTGCGTTTTTCGAGTAGCCGTGTAGCTGCGCTTAAAAAGACCGTAAGCAATAACTGCAAAAGCCGCCAATCCAAGAACGATAACAATAACTGCTGTAAGGAAAACGCCTTTTGAGATATTAGCGCCAAACACGGTCAGCGAATTTTTCTCTTTCTGAACAACAGTCAGTTCATTTTGGGTTTGTTCTAAGGAGTGTTTCAGGTTATTGATTTCAACATCTTTACCTTTTACAATGTCTTGTTGCGCAACAATTTCATTTTTTGCCCTGCTGAGCGAATCCATAGCGCTATGACGGAGTTTATTCACCCAGTCGGTATAAATCAGCGTATGCATGTTCCAAATCGAAGACTTGTCAATTATGTATTCAAACTGCTCTTCGAGATCCAATTCGCTTGGATAAACTTTTGCGGCATCTTGCGCCAACAACGAAAAATAAAATGGAATTACCATTAATATCAGTACCGTAACTTTCCGAAAAAAATTAATAAATTTCATATTTATGTTTTTACAATTAATTGATTCGCGAATTATACTCAAACAAAAATGGTTTGCAAATAACAGAGGATTCCAGTTTTAACTGTTCAGTTTTATTTATTGACAAGGGGATGAATCCCCTTGTTGCTTTTATTCGCAAATCAATTTTGTTTGAGTATAAATGAGCGTGCAAAAATACAAAACAAAAATTGTGAATCAATAGTTGAGAGTTGAAAAATTGAAAATTGAAAGTGGAAAATTAATTTTTCCGTTTCATTTTCAACTTTCAACTCGTTTCGCTTCCTCCCAAATCTTATCCATCTCGGCAAGGCTCATACTTTTCAGATTAATACCTTTTTGAATGGTTTGCTGTTCAAGATAGTTAAAACGACTGATAAATTTACGGTTGGTGCGTTCCAGTGCATTTTCGGGATTGATGCCGTAGAGCCGCGCTGCGTTGATAAGCGAAAAAAGGAGATCGCCAAATTCGGCTTCGATAGCGTCGCTGTTTTGGTGGTCAATTTCAACTTTCAACTCGTTTAATTCTTCTTCCACTTTGTCCCACACCTGCGAGCGCTCTTCCCAGTCGAAACCTGCACCGCGTGCCTTATCCTGAATACGGTTTGCCTTAATCATCGCGCAAAGCGATTGGGGTACACCTTCCAAAACTGTTTTGTTGCCGCCTTTTTCTTTTAGTTTCAGCTGTTCCCAGTTTTCGGTAACTTCGGTAGCATCTTTAACTTTTACATCTCCAAAAATATGCGGATGACGGTAAATCAGTTTGTCAACAAGAGTGTTAATAACGTCGGCAATATTAAAAACACCTTTCTCTTCGCCAATTTTTGCATAAAAAATAATATGCAGTAATATATCGCCAAGTTCTTTGCGAATAGCGTCATCGTTGTTATCAATAATAGCGTCGGCAAGTTCAAATGTTTCCTCAATGGTAAGCGTGCGAAGCGTTTCGTTGGTTTGAATATTGTCCCACGGACACTTTTCGCGCAGCTCGTCCATCACGTAAAGCAGTTTTTTAAAAGCGTTGGTTTTCTGTTCGTCCAAATTCGTATTCATATTATTATTCTGTTTCAAAAAAAAGTTGTTATTTTGCGCGGTGCAAAAGTAATAATTACCGTTGTTAATTTATGACAGAAAAATTAATATATCTCGAATCGGTCGATTTGGTCGAGTTTTTTGGCGTTAATAATACGAAACTTGAGATGATAAAAACACAGTTTCCGAAACTGAAAATAACTGCTCGCGGCGACTGGATAAAGGTTGCAGGCGAAACAAATGAGGTTGCCTGTTTTGAAAATAAAATCACTCTTTTACTTGAATATTATCATCAGTACAATGTGCTGAAAGATTCTGCAATAGCCGAAATTGTTAGAGATGGACGTGCAGATGTTCCTGAAAACGAAAACGATTTGATTCTTTTTGGCGTAAACGGACGTCCCGTTAAGGCGCGCACCGAAAATCAGCGAAAGCTGGTAAAGGAATTTGAAACCAATGACCTTTTGTTTGCCGTTGGTCCCGCAGGTTCGGGCAAAACCTACACCGCAATCGCATTAGCAGTAAGGGCATTGAAACAGCGCATGGTAAAAAGGATTATTTTGAGCCGTCCCGCAGTTGAGGCTGGTGAAAAACTCGGATTTTTGCCAGGTGATATGAAAGAAAAGATTGACCCCTACCTTCAGCCGCTTTACGATGCGCTGATGGACATGATTCCCAGCATAAAACTCAAAGAATACATGGAGAACAGCACCGTGCAAATTGCACCGCTGGCTTTTATGCGCGGACGCACGCTCAACAATGCTTTTGTGATTCTTGATGAGGCGCAAAACACTACTTCCAATCAATTAAAGATGTTTCTTACGCGGATGGGCGACAACGCCAAGTTTGTGGTAACGGGCGACGTTACTCAAATTGACCTCCCCAATCCGCAAAATTCGGGACTTGTGCAGGCAATGCGCATCCTTAAAGGAATAAAAGGCGTCAGCAAGGTCGAATTTACGGTGAAGGATATTGTGCGCCATCGTTTGGTGCAAGATATTGTGGAGGCATACGCGAAAGCGTAATGGTTAATTATTCTTTCATAAATAAGATTGTCAAAAATCTAGCTTAATCCATTCTATGTTGATAACTTTTTTGTGTTATTAATTGATGTTACGCAAGTAAGAATTTATACATCGGTATTAGTGCAAAATAAGTCCCGCAGGGACTATACTTTTTGAATTTATACTCAAACGAAATTGATTTGCGAATAAAAGCAACAATGGGGATTAATCCCCTTGTCAATAAATAAAACTGAACAGTTAAAACTGGAATCCTCTGTTATACTAAAGTGAAAGTGGTTTTCGGATTTTCTAGTTTTGAGATGCGCACAGACCATACGCACGAACGTATAGACGTGGCGCGCCGCGTCTATACCAAACCCCTGCATATATCCGAAAACCATTTTCACATTAGTATATTTGCAAATCAATTCTGTTTGAATTTAAAATGAAGCAGATGGATGTGTCATTAATTTTCAATTTTCATTCAAATTGCCTTTCATCTTCAAAACAACTTCCGTTTTTGGCTTTAAAGTAACCTGCTCGTTATATACAAAAAAAGTAATTGTGTTTTCGGAGCAGGAAACAACGGTAACCTGCTTGTCGGTAACTTTTACTTCCATCCTGTTTTCGCGAAACGTTATCATAAACGAATATTCATCCCATTGTTTGGGAATAAACGGATTGAGATGCAGCTGTTCGTTTTTGATGCGTTTGCCGCCAAATCCTTCCACTATCGACATCCATGTGCCTGCCATGCTGGTGATGTGCAAACCCTCGCGCACTTCGTTGTTGTAGTCGTCCAAGTCGAGCCGGCTTGTGCGCAGATACATTTCATAAGCCTTTGCGCCGTAGCCAATGCGGGCGGCAATAATTGCATGTACGCAGGGCGAAAGCGACGACTCGT
>JAITVO010000229.1 GCA_031285765.1 Cytophagaceae bacterium
TCAGTATATAAAATATTAACAATCAAATGTTTATATGGGCGTTTCAAAAAATAAATATACTGTTTTGTTTGTTTTAATGATTTAGCCCTGACATAATTTTTTTGATTGAAAGGAAATCTTGTGAAAAAATGTATTTTTGCCTTTATTTTCAAAAACAGTCACCATGAAAAAGATACTTGGATTAGATTTAGGAACAAACAGCATCGGCTGGGCGTTAGTGAATGAAGCAGAAAATGATAACGAGAAATCGTCAATCATTCGATTGGGCGTGCGGGTTAATCCGCTGACAACAGGAAAAGGTGGTGAACTTGATAATTTTACGCAGGGCAAAAGCATTACCACCAATGCCGACCGCACGCTCAAACGCAGTATGCGCCGTAACCTGCAACGTTACAAACTTCGCCGCGAAAATCTGATTGAGATTTTGAAAGCGAACGGTTTTATTTCCGACGAAACGATTTTATCAGAAAACGGCAACCGTACCACTTTTGAGACCTATCGTCTGCGGGCAAAAGCGGCTACCGAAGAAATTACCTTGGAGCAATTTGCAAGGGTTTTATTGCAGATAAATAAAAAACGCGGTTATAAAAGTAGCCGCAAAGCAAAAGGGCAGGACGAAGGACAGTTGATTGACGGAATGGAAGTCGCCAAACGCCTTTACAACGAAAATCTAACGCCCGGACAACTCTGTTTGGAACTTGTAAATGCAAATAAAAAGTATTTACCTGACTTTTATCGTTCCGATTTGCAAAATGAATTTGATAGAATTTACAAAAAACAGCAAGAATTTTATCCCGAAATCTTAACTGACGAACTGCACAAGGAATTACGAGGCAAAAAACGTGATGCTGTTTATGCAATTTGCGTGAAACATTTTGTATGGAAGGAAAAACATACGGAATGGAGCAACGAAGAAGCGCGAAATATGGAGGTTGAAAAAGAACATACCATAGTTGGTTTCAAGCGAAATGGCAATGCCAACGACCAAAAGAAAGAAAACTTGGAATGGCGCGTTAAGGGCTTGACGGATAAATTGCATTTGGAAGAGTTGGTCGTTGTTTTGCAGGAAATAAATACTAAAATCAATGGCAGCAGCGGCTATCTCGGTGCTATTTCCGACAGAAGCAAAGAGTTGTATTTCAACAAACAGACCGTTGGGCAGTATCAAATGGCGATTCTGGCGGAAAACCCCAATGCAAGTTTAAGAAATATGGTGTTTTACCGTCAGGATTATTTAGATGAATTTAATACGATTTGGGATAAGCAGGCTGAATATCATAATGAATTAACTAATGAACTGAAAAGTTTAATCCGTGATGGAAATGGTAAAATTGGTGGAATGTTTTTCCAACGTCGCCTGAAAAGCCAAAAAGGACTAATCAGTTTCTGCGAATTTGAGAGCCGGGAAATTGAAGTGGAAATTGACGGGAAAAAGAAAACAAAAACCGTTGGCAGTCGGGTAATTCCACGCAGTTCGCCGTTGTTTCAGGAATTTAAGATTTGGCAAATACTTAATAATTTGGAAGTTTCTAACAAAGAGAAGAAATCTAAAAAGAAAAAGGACAATTCGCCTTCACTTTTTGCAGAACAGGAAGATACGTTGCAAATAAATGGCAAACGAGAACTGGAACAGGAAGAAAAAGAACTCTTGGCGGCAGAATTATCCGTTAAAGAAAAACTTTCCAAAGCAGAAATCTTAAAATTGCTGTTTGATAATCCGCAGGAATTGGATTTAAATTTCAAGGAAGTACAGGGAAATCTCACTCAGGCAAAGTTAATTCAGGCATATATCACGATTATAGAACGTGCAACCGGTGAAATTATTGATACAAAAAAGCCCGCAGCCGATGTTTTAAATGCCATTGAAAACACTTTCAAGATATTGAATTACAATACAGACATTCTTTATTTCAATTCCGATGCAGCACTTGACGAACAGCCGATGTATCGCCTTTGGCATTTGCTTTATTCTTTTGAAGGCGATAATTCTAACACTGGCAACGAAAAGTTAATTGAAAAAGTTGCCACTATTTTAACCACAAAGAACACTAAGGATACACAAAGTTCACAACATAGTGCCCCTTGTGAAAATCTTTGTGTGCCTTGTGGTAAAGAAATGAAAGAATATGCCTCCATTCTTGCAAATATCGCTTTTCAGGACGATTATGGAAGTTTGTCAGCAAAGGCAATCAACAAGATTTTACCTCATTTAAAGGACGGAAACAAGTATGATGTTGCGGTAGAATATGCCGGTTATGGAAAGCACTCCAAATCTTCGCTTACAAAAGACGAAATTGCCAGTAAAAAATTGAAAGATAAATTAGAAATTCTTCCGAAAAATTCTTTAAGAAATCCTGTCGTTGAGAAAATTCTCAATCAGATGATTAATGTAATCAATGCAATCATTGATACTTACGGAAAACCCGATGAAATTCGCGTAGAACTCGCGCGCGAACTGAAAAAGAACGCCAAAGAGCGCGAAGAACTTACTGCTGCAATCAATAAAACCACAGGCGAACACAAAGAAATTAAGGGCAAACTGGAATCGGAATTTGATTTAAAGCACGTCAGTCGCACCGATATTGTAAGGTATAAACTATATCAAGAATTGAAGGCAACCGGTTATAAAACATTGTATTCAGGCACTTATATCTCTCCGGCTAAGTTATTTACGGGCGAATTTGACATTGAACATATTATTCCGCAGGCACGCCTTTTTGACGACAGTTTTTCAAACAAAACACTCGAAAAACGCGAGGTGAATATCAAAAAAGGCAATAAAACGGCTTACGATTTTGTAAAGGAAGAGTACGGAGAAGAAGGATTGGAAACTTATTTGCAACGTGTTGAAAATCTCTATAATATAAAAAGCAGAAATAATGAAGATGATGAGATAAAAACTGCCGGAACAATCTCAAAAGGCAAGTATAATAAACTGAAAATGACCGAAGCCGATATTCCCGAAGGTTTTATCGACCGCGATTTGCGCAACACACAATACATTGCAAAAAAATCGTTGGAAATATTGCACGAAATTTGCAGGCGGGTTGTTGCCACTACCGGCTCTGTTACCGATGAACTGCGCGAAGACTGGCAATTGATTGATGTGATGAAAGAATTGAACTGGGAAAAATATAAAACACTTGATTTAATAGAATATTTTGAGGACAGAGACGGCAGAAAAATTGGCAGAATTAAAGATTGGACAAAGCGCAACGATCACCGCCACCACGCCATGGATGCACTTACGGTTGCCTTTACAAAAGATGTTTTAATTCAATATTTTAACAATAAAAATGCAAGTTTCACGGCAAACACAAATGAATATGCTATTAAAACAAAATATTTTGAAAACAGCCGTGCAATTCCGCCAATGCCTTTGAATGAATTTAGAGCCGAAGCGAAAAAGCATTTGGAAAACACGCTGATTTCCATTAAAGCGAAAAATAAGGTTACGACCAACAATATCAACATTACGAAGAAGTCGGGAGGAACAAATAAAAAACTACAGCAAACACCACGAGGACAATTGCATAATGAAGCAATTTATGGAAGTATAAAGAAACCCATTGTGAAAATTGATAAAACAACAGGGAAAAAGACCATAACATTTGAAACTATTTATACCATTCGGAAAGAAATAGTTGGTTCTAATCCTACTTCAAAACAATTTGTTCCTGATAAAAAGGGAATAGAGGGGGTAATTGATGCTGGTATTCAAAAAATATTGTCAGAACGATTGGACAAATATGATGGTAGTGCCTCAAAAGCATTTTCCAATAAAGAGGAAAACCCAATTTTGAATAAAAATGGGAAACCTATTAAAAGTTGCACACTTAAAGCACCATATCAAGACAATGTTGCATTGCATGACAGAAGAGATAAAGAAGGCAATTTTATTCTGGACGATAATGACAAAAAGCAGCCTGTTGATTTTGTGAATACAAACGGAAACCACCACGCAGAAATTTTCAAAGTTTTGGTTAAAGATAAAAAAGGGAATCCTGTACTTGACGACAAAGGCAATCCGCAATACAAATTTAAGGGTAATGTTATTTCTTTCTTTGATTCGTTGGCGCGAGTTAATGCAGGAGTTCCGATTATTGATAAGGAATATAGAGATAATAACGGCATAAAATTGGAAGATGCTGTTTTTGAATACAGTATGAAAGCAAATGAATATTTTGTTATGCCAAAAATTGAAAGCAAAGAGCGAGTAAATGAAGAAACTGGAGAAGTAACCACCGAAGAAGTTGTAACTTTTAATCCACAGGATATTGATTTGCTTAATCCTGACAACTATTATTTAATCAGCTCGAATTTATTTAGAGTTCAGAAATTAGATACAGGCGGTCGTATTCATTTCATACACCACCTTGAGGCAGGAAAAGTGAAGGAAATTACAGGTCGCCCTGCTTTGAAAGACATTGCTTACACTTCAAAGGCGATTTCCAATTTACAAGGCATTGTCAAAGTCCGCGTTAATCACATTGGTCAAATTGTAAAAGTTGGGGAATATTAAAAATTAAAGCCATGTCAAAATTAATAAGCAACCCCCAACTATCCGAGCAAACTTTGCTGACCGACCTTTCTCAACTTATTGAGCAAAGCAGGCAATGTACTGTTGTTCAAATAAACAGCATAATAACTATGCTGTTTTGGAATGTCGGCAAGCGAATAAATGAAAATATTCTGCAAAATAAGCGGGCAGATTATGGGAAACGAATTGTGCCGACAGTGTCGGCACAATTAGAAAATGCTTATGGTGAGAACTTTACGCTAAAAAACATTAGACGAATGATGAAATTTGCAGATAAATTTCCCAATTTGGAGATTGTGTCGCCACTGGCAACACAATTGTCTTGGTCGCATTTTGTAGAACTTTTGCCATTAAAAGAAACAAATGCTCGACTTTTTTATGCTAAAGAAGCCACAGAAAGAAACTTTGGAGTACGCAAGCTCCGCAAATCCATTGAACGAAAAGAATTTGAACGTACGGAAATTGCAAATCTACAATTAACCGAACAATCGGCAAATCCATTTAATGTATTCAAAGATCCGTATTTTCTTGACTTTCTGAGTCTACCAAAAGATTTTCTTGAAAATGATTTAGAAGATGCCATTCTCAAAGAGTTAGAGCGCTTTATTCTCGAAATGGGAAAAGGTTTTGCATTTGTAGAACGGCAAAAACGAATGATTATTGACGGCGAAGATTTTCATTTGGATTTATTGTTCTTTCACAGAACGCTCAAACGGTTAGTTGCCGTTGAGTTAAAACTCGGAAAATTTCAAGCCAAATACAAAGGTCAAATGGAATTGTATTTGAAATGGCTAAACCGTTACGAACGGCAGGAAGGCGAGAATGAACCTATCGGATTAATTCTTTGCGCGGAAGGAAATCGGGAACAAATCGAACTTTTGGACATGCACAAAGACGGCATTATGGTAGCCGAATATTGGACGGAATTGTTTCCCAAAAAATTATTGGAACAAAAAATTCACGAAATTGTCGCAGAAACCCGCGAACTTTTTGAACGAAACAAACAGTTAAAATCAAGATAATTAACTAACTTTGCACCAATGAAAAACAAAAAAAAAATCACTATAAGGAGTTCCGCCGCCGAATATCTCACCTTCATCGCTGCCACCGGCGACAATCCTCAAAGCATTGAAATGCGCTACGAAGACGAGAATATTTGGTTGACACAGAAATTACTGGCTACATTGTATGATGTGGAAGTGCATACCATTAACTACCACATAAAAAAGATTTTTGAGGATAGAGAATTAGAACCAATGGCAACTATTCGAAATTTTCGAATAGTTCAAATGGAAGGTAGTAGGCAGGTGGCACGCGAAGTTGAACATTACAATTTGCAAACAATGATTGCTGTGGGTTTCAAGGTTAATAATCAACGTGCAGTGCAATTCCGCAAATGGGCTAATAGTATTGTGAAAGATTATACCATTCAGGGTTGGGTGATGGATACAGATCGGTTGAAAAATGGTGGTACCATGCTCACTAAGGATTATTTTGAAAAACAGTTGGAGAAAATTCGTGAGATTCGTTTGAGCGAGCGAAGATTTTACCAAAAAGTTACTGATATTTACGCCACAGCACTTGACTATGACAAAACTTCAAAAATTACTTACGATTTTTTTTCCTCCGTGCAGAACAAATTGCATTGGGCAATCCACCAACATACTGCTGCCGAACTGATTGTTTCCCGTGCCGATGCAAAAAAAATAGATATGGGCTTAACATCTTGGCAAGATGCTCCTGAAGGAAAAATCAAAAAAAGCGATGTTATCATTGCCAAAAATTATCTTTCCGAAAATGAACTTTTTGAATTGGAGCGCATTGTATCCGCCTATCTTGATTTGGCTGAAACTATGGCACATCGCGGAATACCGATGACAATGCAGGATTGGAACAAGTATTTATCCGAAATCTTAAAACTTAACAAATATGAGATTCTTAACGGTAAAGGCAGAATTTCTGCAGAAGAAGCAAAACTGCACGCCGAATCCGAATTTGAGAAATATCGCATTACTCAGGATGCCCTTTTTGAGAGCGATTATGATAAATTTTTGAAGCTGGAAGAGGAAGTGAAAAATTTAGAAATGCAGAAATTTAGTAATGTAGAAATTAATCTGAACCCCGCAACTCATACAAAGAGATGAAAATAATGTTGCGAACCCCAGATGACTTATTTAATAAAACTATTTACACATGAAACAAAATATTATTAAGGAAAAAAGTTTTACATTTGCTTTGAGGATAATAAAAATGTACAAATTTTTAACTTTGGAACAAAAGGAGTTTATTCTTTCAAAGCAGGTGATACGTAGCGGAACTTCTATTGGAGCAAACATAGAAGAAGCATGTGCAGGGCAGAGTAAAAAGGATTTTATCGCCAAAATGAATATCTCTTTGAAAGAGGCTAAAGAAACTCACTATTGGTTGCGCCTACTGTTTAAAAGCGAATATCTTAAAAAGGATATGTTTGACTCAATGATTTCCGATTGCAATGAAATTATTTTATTGCTTACGAGAATATTACAAACCTCTAATGAAAATTTAGAAATGCAGAAATTTAGAAACACAAAAAATAATTCCTAAATTCTTACATTCCTAAATTTCTAAATTAAATTCGATCATGATCAAGAAAACCCTCTATTTCGGAAATCCCGCCTATTTGAGTTTGCAGAACAAGCAATTGGTTGTTAAACTTCCCGAAGTGGAGAAAAACGACACGTTACCCGATTCGTTCAAAGCAGAAAGTGTCAAGACGATTCCTGTCGAGGATATTGGTATTGTGATTTTAGACAACAAACAAATCACATTGACGCATGGATTGATAGAGGTTTTACTCGAAAATAATTGTGCATTGATCACTTGCGGAAGTAATCGCATGCCGGTTGGATTGATGTTGCCGTTGGAAGGAAATACCGTGCAAAGCGAGCGTTTCCGGTATCAGATTGAAGCTTCCCTGCCGTTGAAAAAACAGTTGTGGCAACAGACGATCGTAGCGAAAATTGAGAATCAAGCGGCAGTGCTGCAAGAATTACATCAATATGAAACGGGTAATATGTTACGTTGGGCATCGAAAGTGCGTAGCGGCGACCCTGAGAATATAGAAGCCCGAGCGGCGGCCTATTATTGGGCGAATCTTTTTCCGAATCATCCTGAATTTACCCGAAAGCGGGACGGTGTATGGCCCAATGCGCTGTTGAATTACGGCTATGCCATCCTGCGGGCGATTATTGCACGTGGATTGGTGGGGACGGGGTTGCTTCCAACTTTTGGAATTCATCACCACAATCGCTACAATGCTTATTGTTTGGCAGATGACATTATGGAGCCTTATCGTCCTTTTGTGGATCGGTTGGTCTATGGCTTATTGGCGAGCCATCCGGGAGAAGAATTGACGAAGGAATTGAAAACGGAATTGTTGCAGATTCCGTTTTTGGATGTGAAAATAAACCAAAAGCGCAGCCCGTTGATGGTCGCTGCCAACACTACCACCACTTCACTTTACAAATGTTATTCGGGAGAGAGCAGAAAAATAGTATATCCTGAATTTTCAATTATGGATAACGAATGAAGGATTGCGAATGGCATTCACAATCCCCACCGCAATTCGTAATTTCTAATTCGTAGACTTCTTCGGAAAATGCCCTAAACAAGCATCTATATATTTGAAAATCAATATTCATTATCACTATTGACCGAAGAAGTCTATTGTAATTATGGAACGTCTAAGTGAATATCGTATCATGTGGGTATTAGTTTTTTTCGATTTGCCGACCGAGACCAAAAAGGATCGCAAGGCTGCCGCCGACTTTCGCAAGAAATTGGTGAAAGATGGTTTCAGCATGTTTCAGTTTTCCATTTATATGCGGCATTGTTCAAGCAGCGAAAATATGAATGTGCATATCAAGCGAGTGAGGCGTTCTTTGCCGGAGAAAGGGAGTGTGGGCATCCTCACAATCACGGACAAGCAATTTGGAAACATGGAGTTGTTTTATGGCATGAAAGAGCAATCGAAAGCACCCATTCCGCAGCAATTGGAACTATTTTAGGAAAACTGAGAGGAAAAAAACGCTTTATCCCTCTCTTATTGGAATAGGAAAAATGGTGTTTGCATAGGAGTTCCCACTATAAAATCTACGATATTTTAATTCCTAAAATTGATAGTAATCTTCTATAAACAAAACCTTTGCCAATGATCTGTTGTAAACCATCGGCAAAGATATAAAATCTGAAAGCAATTCACAACTCACAAACTGTTCCCGCCATGTCTATCTCGTTGTAAACCATCGGCAAAGATATAAAATCTGAAAGCAATTCACAACCGACTTCATTTACGAAGATAAATTTAGTTGTTGTAAACCATCGGCAAAGATATAAAATCTGAAAGCAATTCACAACTGCGGCCAGTGTATTAACTGTTTATCTCGTGTTGTAAACCATCGGCAAAGATATAAAATCTGAAAGCAATTCACAACTGCCGGACCTGGCACGCCTCAAGGCAATATGTTGTAAACCATCGGCAAAGATATAAAATCTGAAAGCAATTCACAACCGCGCTTGGCGCGACAGAATTTTTAGTGCAGTTGTAAACCATCGGCAAAGATATAAAATCTGAAAGCAATTCACAACTCTCGGCGCTCGTAGATATGAAAATGATACGTTGTAAACCATCGGCAAAGATATAAAATCTGAAAGCAATTCACAACGTACGAGAGATACTTCTTAAGCATACGATGGTTGTAAACCATCGGCAAAGATATAAAATCTGAAAGCAATTCACAACGGCGACTCTTTCAGTGTACAGGCTGAGGCGGTTGTAAACCATCGGCAAAGATATAAAATCTGAAAGCAATTCACAACGAGACGTCTCCGACGCTTCAATCAAATACGGTTGTAAACCATCGGCAAAGATATAAAATCTGAAAGCAATTCACAACGATCTCGACTTCATATATCCGGAGACAAATGTTGTAAACCATCGGCAAAGATATAAAATCTGAAAGCAATTCACAACGGGGACTCCTCAAGGAAATATGTCTGGACAGTTGTAAACCATCGGCAAAGATATAAAATCTGAAAGCAATTCACAACGGTAATCAGCGACTTTAGGAGCGGTATCAGGTTGTAAACCATCGGCAAAGATATAAAATCTGAAAGCAATTCACAACTTGTGGTGGCTGTATCAACTGTTTATCTCGGTTGTAAACCATCGGCAAAGATATAAAATCTGAAAGCAATTCACAACAATGATGATGGGAGGTTTGATCTCTCAAGGGT
>JAITVO010000258.1 GCA_031285765.1 Cytophagaceae bacterium
TACGACCCCGAAAAGCACACCCTGTATTTCCGTTATCATCAGGGCGAACAGATGCGGCAGCTGATTCCCGAAATCGAAGTGCAGATGATGGGCTTGGGCGACGTTCAGCCCTCAGTGAAGGATGTAACCGACGTAAAAACCGGCACGCTCAACAGCGCCATTACTCCCGGCAAGGCTGTTAAAGTGCGTGGCGCTAAGATTAAAATTACCGGCGATCATCCCGACACTGGCATCTTTTTCGTATCCGGTGGCGGCGAACGCACGCGAGTGGAAAACGACGAAATTATCACCAACAACCCCTCGGAGCTGGTGATAATGGTGCCGTTGCTGCCCGCAGGAACGTACCGTTTGGAGGTTGTTACGCAATACAGCGGTGGCAGTCTGTCGCTCAAAGAGCCGCGTATTGCCGTCTTTTCCAAACCGCTTACGGTGGGGTAGGGCGGGCTATTCTATCGGGTAGAGCGGGCTATTCTACCGGATAGAGCGAGCTATTCTATCAAGTAGAGCGAGCTATTCTATCTGGTAGAGCGAGCTATTCTATCTGGTAGAATAAGTTATTTTGCACATAAAAGAGAAAGTAATGAAAATACATTTTTTTAAAATAGCCGCAGTAATGGTGGTGCTGGCAGGATGGTTAACTTCCTGCGGAGAGAAAAAATTATCCGATGAAAACACGGATGTTTTTGAAGAAAACTGTATTGTCAAGTACATGCCGCATCCGGACAATTGCAATGATTATATGATTGTGGTTGAAAACGAAAATCCAGTCTATAATACAGAATACAAACCGGAGCAGTTGCCGGACGAATTTAAGGTTGACAATCTTCGTGTAAAAGTAAAATTCAGCATATCTGACAAAAAACACAACTGTGGATTTGGCGGATATGCTTCTGTTGTTAATATAATTAAAATAGAAAAACAATGAAAACAACAATATTTAAACTCGTAACGATCATGCTGATTGCGACGGGAATAAGTTTAACTTCCTGCAAAGAACGTGATACTCCAGAAACGATGAATGGTGATGCGTTCTTGGAAAAATTGAAATCAGCGCCTCATGCAGCTATTTCAAAGGAAAACTTTCCTGAATGGCTTGCTAACAGGATAAATGAAATTGAAGCGAAGCCACATCAAGCCAGAGAGGTGCAGATTTACAAAGGCGAATGGGATAAACAACCGGTTTATTTTATAATGGACACATTTAGTTCGTGCTTTTGCGATTTTTATACTGAAGAAGGAGTAAGAATTGTGGGGAATCTTACGGAATTATATGAATCAAGTAAAAACTGGACATTAATCTACAAATATGAATTACCCTTTTAAAATGATTTGATGATGAAAAAGATATTTTGTTTTATTAATATCATATTAATGAATGGTCTGTTTATTTTCGGTCAAACGAAGATAACAGATAAATATGAATTTCCCGTTAAACAGGGTACTGAGGAATGGAAACAATTTGAAACAATTGAAAAGCGAATAGCAGCCTTACAAATTCCTGAAGATGTTTTGACAGGGATTTCTACAGAAGGATTGTTGGAAACATGCCTTGAATTTCCATACTTGTTAGATATATTGCATGGTAACAATGCGCAGCACGGTTTTGAGGTGTTAATGGCAGAATTTAACGGATTTAGGGAACTGTTTAGGCGCCAAAACATGATAAATGTATTGCTTGAAAAATACCATGATTTGAGTATTGACGCAGCAAAGATCCGGTTAAATAATAATGTTGAACAAGGTATGTTTACTTTTCGTCATTTTGTTCTGGAATTTATGCTGATTCAGGATATTGTTTTAATGAAACTAAATGCGGAGCAGGAAAAGCGGTTATTTCTGTTGAGTTTTGAACATAAAAAAATCAAAAGAAAATATTCAGATATTTTCAGCAACATGAATGAGTTACCCGTTGATTTACTGTATGCAAAGAAGATCTTAAATGATACTGATTATAAGTTTGAAAATGCCGAACAAAAGAAGGTATTGTCGGAATTTATACAAGCACCTGTATCAATTGATAAAAGTGTAATGAGTAAAGTTGAAGAATATATCAATGTTAAATATAATGAGTTATGAAACGGATTATTATAATGACTGTATTCCTCACATTGTGCGACATCGAAATGAGTTTTACTCAAACCTATTCACCAGTTACAAATGTGAAAACTCCCAATAATTCAACTGTTCAGGATACATACACCCTTACAAGCACAGATGTGTCATATAGCCCGAGCCAAATAGCGGCATTGGCTGCTGATTATTATGCGAATTATAATGAAGCTGTAGTTCTTGAAGCTCCTTCTTTTAAATATAATTGTCACGGTTATGCGTGGCTTGTTACAGAAGGAGGCAATAAAGTGTGGATTGGTCGCTATGATATTACGACGGAGGACATCTACTGGACAGATGGAAGTTATATAGAGGTGCCGGAAAATATTGCTACGAAAGTATCTTATCATCAGGATGGCAATCATTCCGCAATCCGGTTAAGTAGTAACTGGTACCAGTCTAAGTGGGGATGGGCAGGAGCTTTAGTCAAACATCATCCTGATCGTGTTCCGTCAATATATCAGACTTGGAAAGCAAAAAAATATTACATACGAAAACCCTCTATTACCGGCCCCGCCACCGCCTGTCCGGGCAGCAGTGTTACACTTACAATAAGTAATTTGCCTGCCGGTGCAACTGTAAACTGGTCGGCGCCAAACACCTTTTCGGTTGAGAGTTCATCAAACACGTCTGTTACCTGTGCCGTTCCATCTTTACCACCCAATGCCGGTTACATTATTTCCGCAAGTATTTTTGCAGGTAGCAGTCATGTTACAACGCTTACACACAGTTTGAATGTACGCGGTGGAAAAGTTGTTGTTTCCGGTTCCGATTATGTTGGTTATCTGAAAACGGAAACTTATACGGCAAATATATTCAGCACCTGTAACCAACCTGTTACTGTTGAGTGGAAACTGGATGGAAGTCCGATTGAAACAGGGCGCAATATCATTATCAAGTCTGTTGCCAAGCCGGTGCCGGTTAAGAACATGGAAGGCATCGCATCCGATACAGGCGAGCGTCAAACATCAAGACAGGTACAGGGTACAACTAATTATACCGAATATATGCTTGTGGCAGCTTTAAAAAACTCTTCCGGTACGGTAATAGCTACCTCATACAGAAATATAGCCGTATATGGCTATCCATCAATTATAAGTATAGAAAGGTCATTGCATGATAATTTGGACAATGTTAAAAATTCATCCGGAAAAGACATCAATGTTTATCCCAATCCGGCAGGAGATTATCTCAATATCTCAATCAATGGAAAATCTGCCAGCGACATTCGCCTTTACGATGCTTACGGCACCCTTTTACGCCAAGCCAAAACCGGAAGCGGTACAGTACAGTTAAATGTATCGAATCTGCCCAACGGGCTTTATTATCTGCATATATACGATGGAATAAACAAAACGCCCGAAGTGCGGCAAATTATGGTGAAACACGATTAAACATTTGAAATAACCATCCCACATTCCCTCTCCCTGCGGGGGAGGGGATAGGGATGGGGCTTACTTTTTTTAATAACTATTTATCATGGCAAAAGTCAAAACACTGGCAGATCTTCGCAAGATGAACGAAGATTTGAAAAACAAAATCAATTTAAGAGAGATGGGCGACAATCCCGAAAGCCTCGTTCAGGTAAAAGTATCGATGGCTACCTGCGGAATTGCGTCCGGAGCTAAAGAGGTTATGGACTTTTTTATTGATGAGCTCGACAAACAGAACATCGCCGCAGTAGTTACGCAAACAGGCTGCATGGGGTACTGCTACGCCGAGCCCACAATCGAAGTTACACTACCCGGACAGGAACCTGTGGTTTACGGTTACGTAAACGAAGAAAAAGCAGGGACAATTATCGAACGACACATTAAAAACGGTGAAATGGTGGACGGCGTTATCCCCGTAAACTATCAAACACCCGACAAGCAGTAATTGAATTAATTTGATATGGGAAAATTAAAAAGTCACATTCTGGTTTGTGCAGGAACGGGTTGCCGCGCCTCGCAAAGCGATAAAATCGTTACAAACCTTAAGACGGTGCTCGAAGAGAACGGTCTCGAAAACGAAGTGCAGGTGGTTACCACAGGCTGTTTCGGTTTCTGCGAAAAAGGACCCGTTGTTAAAATGGTGCCCGACAATACATTTTACGTTCAGGTTACTCCCGAAGATGCTTCCGAAATTGTATTGGAACACCTTGTTAAAGGGCGTAAAGTCGAACGTCTTCTGTATGTTGACCCCGAAACGCAGAAACATGTTTCCGACTCCAAGCACATGGGATTCTACAAAAAGCAGATTCGCATTGCACTGCGCAACTGCGGATTCATCAATCCCGAAAACATCGACGAATACATTGCCCGCGACGGTTACGCCGCACTTGGCAAAGTAGTTGCCGAAATGACGCCCGAACAGGCTATCCAAATCGTAAAAGATTCGGGGCTTCGTGGAAGGGGAGGAGGCGGTTTCCCTACAGGACTGAAGTGGGAACTCACCTTGAAATCAAAAAACGAACAGAAGTACGTTGTGTGTAATGCCGACGAAGGCGACCCTGGTGCATTTATGGACAGGTCTATTCTTGAAGGCGACCCCCATTCTGTACTCGAATCAATGGCAATTTGTGGCTACTGCATCGGCGCCAACACGGGTTTGATTTATATCCGTGCTGAATATCCGCTCGCCATTCAGCGCTTAAAAATAGCCATTGAACAGGCACGCGAATATGGACTGCTGGGCAGCAATATTTTCGGTACCAACTTTAATTTCGATGTTGAAATACGTTACGGCGCAGGTGCATTTGTTTGCGGCGAAGAAACCGCCCTTATCCATTCAATGGAAGGGATGCGTGGCGAACCCACCGTAAAACCACCATTTCCTGCTGTTAGCGGCTATCGTGAAAAGCCCACCAACGTAAACAACGTTGAAACATTTGCCAATATTCCCCCCATTATTCTCAAGGGGAGCGACTGGTTTAAAACCATCGGAACCGAAAAGAGTAAGGGAACGAAAGTATTTGCTCTTGCGGGAAAAGTAAACAACGTTGGTTTGATTGAAGTTCCGATGGGAACAACGCTGCGCGAAGTAATTTTTGACATCGGCGGCGGCATCAAGGACGGAAAAAAATTTAAAGCCGTACAGACAGGAGGACCTTCGGGCGGATGTCTTACCGAAAAACATCTGGACACACCTATTGACTATGACAATCTGCTTGCTTCGGGATCAATGATGGGATCGGGAGGTATGATTGTAATGGACGAGGACGATTGCATGGTTTCTATGGCGCGTTTTTACCTCGAATTTACCGTTGAAGAAAGTTGTGGAAAGTGCGCTCCATGCCGTATCGGCAACAAGCGACTGCACGAAATGCTTGACAAAATCACACTGGGTAAAGGTACTGAAGATGACCTTGTGAAACTCAAAAACCTTGCAAATGTCATTCGTGATACTTCACTGTGCGGACTGGGACAAACATCGCCCAACCCCGTTCTTTCTACAATGGATAATTTTATGAATGAGTACTTGGCACACGTGCGCGACGGCAAATGCCCCGCAGGACAGTGCAAAGCCCTCATGCAGTATCGCATCGACCAGCACAAGTGCGTTGGCTGTACGCTTTGTAGCCGTGTATGCCCTGTTGATGCAATTTCGGGCGAACGCAAAGCGCCTCATAAGATTAATCATTCTGTCTGCATCAAGTGCGGCGCATGTATGGAAAAATGTAAATTCGGAGCTATCAGTCTCGAATAACAATCGTCCTTGTTCTAAAATAATTATTGTATGGAAAAAATAAATTTGATAATAGACGACAAGCCCGTAGCAGTTGAAAAAGGCGCTACGGTGCTTGAAGCAGCTAAACAAGTCGGTATAAAAATTCCGACGCTGTGTTACATGAAACTCGACGACCTTAGTTTTGAAAACAAGCCCGGCGGTTGCCGCATCTGTGTTGTCGAAATCGAAGGTCGCCGCAATCTTGCGCCTGCCTGCAAAACCGAGTGTACCGAAGGAATGGTTGTGAAAACCCACACCGTAAGGGTTGTAAACGCCCGCCGCACGGTGATGGAACTTATTTTGAGCGACCACCCTGCCGATTGCCTCACCTGTGCCAAATCGGGCGAGTGCGAACTGCAAACAATGGCGCAAAACCTTGGCATCCGCGAAATTCACTACAAAGGCGAACAGTCGAAATACAAGGACGACAAGTCGCCCGCCATTATTCGCGAAATGGACAAGTGTATTATGTGCCGTCGTTGCGAAACTGCCTGCAACGAAGTGCAGACCGTTGGCGTGCTGTCAGCCGTTAATCGCGGTTTCAGCTCGGTAGTTGCACCCGCTTTTGAAATGGATCTCGATCATTCAACCTGTACCTACTGCGGACAGTGCGTAGCCGTGTGCCCCACAGGCGCTTTGACCGAACGCGACTACACGTGGAAGGTTATCGAAGCGCTGGTTGACCCCGAAAAGGTGGTGGTCGTGCAGACTGCCCCCGCTGTTCGCGCTGCTTTGGGCGAATCGTTCGGCATGGAACCCGGAACGCTTGTTACGGGTAAAATGGCTGCCGCGCTGCGCAAACTCGGTTTCGACTATGTGTTCGATACCGACTTCGCTGCCGACCTTACCATTATGGAAGAAGGATCGGAAGTGCTTGACCGTCTTGGCAAACACCTTAACGGCGACAAAGATGTGAAACTTCCCATCCTCACAAGTTGCTGTCCGGGCTGGGTAAACTTTTTGGAACACAACTTCCCCGAAATGAAGGAAATTCCTTCGACAGCCAAATCGCCTCAACAG
>JAITVO010000095.1 GCA_031285765.1 Cytophagaceae bacterium
CCTCTAAAAAACTCCAATTTCTTCGTTATGCTTCGGACGATAAAATGCTCATTTACGTTCATGTAAACTGCGCTTTTATCGCCTCGCAAGCCTCGAACTTTGAGTTTTTAGAGGTTCCCGATAGTAGTTTGGTTTGGTATCAAAAATACCCTTTCATCGCATGACGCGTCATACAGTTGTGTGAAAGCGCAACTGTATTTACTCACCCTGTGCCTCCTCCGAACCAAATACTTTTTTCAGTATATCGGTTACGCGTGCTGCAGGGTCGGTTCGTATTTTTACCTCCTCATCGGCAAGTTTCAGAAACAGGCCATCAAGCGCTTCATTGGTAAGAAAGTCGCTGAGGTTGGTATTAACAGGTTTGAAATCTAAAAGCTCCCCTGCAAGCGATTCCGCAAAAGTATTCCACTTTCCGGTGAGCGAAGCCCACACATCGTTGGTTGAAGTGCTTCCAACAAATGGTTTACCTAGCGCAACGTCAATTTTGGGCTGGTACAGTTCAAACAGTCCGCTGTAAGTACTGGTCTTTAAATACTGTGTTGCAGCAGTGCTGTCGCCTTTTAATATATTAAAACCATCCTGTATAGTCATGTCTGTAATGGCTCCCTTGAAAATAGGTACAACTTCTGTGGCTGCATCTTCAGCCGAGCGGTTAATGCTTTTGATAAGGTCTTCTATAAGAGCATCGCCTCCCGGAATATATCTGATATTCTCAACAATTACATCGGCTTCGGGCGGCAGCAATATTTTTACCAGCTCATCGCCGTAGTAGCCATCGGTTTTGCCAAGTATTTTCGATGCCGACTGGGAGCCTATGTTCAAAGCCTCTTTCAAGCCCTGTATTACTTCCGACTCCGACAGTGTGTCAATAACTTCACAGGAAACAGTTATCATCGCCACGACGATAACTGTTGAAATAAATAATTTTTTCATCTCTATTGTCATTAATAATTAGCTTCGCTTTTCGTTTGGATGTAATTTTTTCTTCGTCTGCTTCTTTTGCTGCGAAGAAGTGTTTTGCCGATGCTTATCGCCGCCCCCTATGCCAAACAAAGTTTTGCACATATTGTTCAAATCCAAAATGCGCAGGCGCTTTTCAATTTCGTTTCGCATTTCGGGCTTGTACCAGAAAAAATAGATACGCTGTCGCAGTTTATCGTCCTTGCTTTGCGCCGTATAAACGGGCTGCATGGTGTAAGGATGAATACCCGAATAATAAATTACGGTTGCCAGCGTCATCGGCGTTGGCGTAAAGTCCTGCACTTGTTCAAGCGTAAAGTTCAGTTTTTTTGTTTCGATGGCAAGCTGCGCCATATCTTTTTCGGTCGATGCAGGGTGGCTTGATATAAAGTAGGGTATTAGCTGTTGTGTAAGCCCGTTTTCACGGTTAGTGCGCTCAAATATTTTCAGAAATTGGGTAAAAAGCGAAAACGGCGGCTTGCGCATCACATTCAGCACAACGTCCGAAACATGTTCGGGCGCCACTTTTAGCCGTCCTGAAACGTGATTGGTAAGCAACTCGTTGATGTACGCTTTTTGCACACGTCGCTCACTGTCCGAAACATTTTCGTTCATAAAAAGGTCGTAACGGATGCCGCTCCCGACGAATGTTTTTTTGATGTCTTCGATTTTGTCAGCCTCACGGTAAATGTCGAGCAGCGCGGCGTGCGATGTGTTAAGGTTTTTGCAGATAGCAGGATGAATGCACGACGGACGGCGGCACACTCGGCACAGTTTGCGGTCGTTTCCGCCCATTGCATACATGTTGGCGCTCGGTCCGCCCAAGTCAGTGATGTATCCTTTAAAACCATCCATCTGCGCAATGTGTGCAACCTCTTTGAGTATCGACTGTTTGGAGCGCGACGAAATAAATTTTCCCTGATGCGCCGATATGGTACAGAACGCACATCCCCCAAAGCATCCGCGATGAAGCGTTACCGAATCTTTTATCATTTCAAAAGCGGGAATTGTTCCTTTTGCGTGGTAGCGAGGGTGTGGAAGTCGTGTGTATGGCAAGTCGTAAACAGCGTCGAGTTCTTTGGTTGTCATGGGCGCAAACTGCGGATTTACCACAATTCGTTTGTTGCCGCACCGCTGGTGAATACGCGCAGCCTCCAGTCGGTTCGCCTCTTCTTCAATATGTTTAAAGTTGGCAGCATATTTTCGCTTGTCTTTCATACACTCTTCATGACTGAAGAGTTCTATGTCGTCAGCTTTCGCCGATGTCAACTGTTCGTTGGCATCTATCATATATGCTGTTTGTGAAATGTTTTTTAACTGTCCAAAAGGAACACCTTTTTGTAGCAACCGCACCAATTCCCGCAAGGGCTGCTCGCCTGCGCCGTAAATCAGCATGTCGGCTGCCGACCAGTGGAGGATGCCCGGCATCAATTGGTCTTTCCAGTAATCGTAATGCGTAAGTCGGCGGAGCGAAGCCTCAATTCCGCCCAGCACAACAGGCACGTCGGGGTACAACTGTTTAAGGATGCGCGAATAGACCGACACCGCGTAATCGGGACGAAACCCCGCCTTTCCGCCTGCCGTATAAGCGTCGTTGGAGCGAAGGCGTCGGTTGGCTGTGTAGTGGTTTACCATCGAATCCATGTTTCCCGACGTAACGCCAAAGAAGAGGCGTGGTACACCAAACTTCTTGAAGTCACGCAAATCGTCGCGCCAATTGGGTTGCGGCACAATGGCTACTTTCAGCCCCAGCGATTCGAGCAGTCGCCCAATCACCGCCGTTCCAAACGACGGATGGTCAACGTATGCGTCGCCCGAAAAGAGGATTACATCGGGTTGCTCCCACTCAAACTGCTCCATCTCTTTTGCCGAAATGGGGAGCCACTGATATTTGAAATTATGCTTGTTCATTTGCGGGGACAAAGATAGTGTTTTGTAGGGTAAATTTTAAGCCGTTCTTAATTTTATAACCGATAGTTACGCAAATTTTTTATAACACCGTTAGGTATTGCGTTGCCTGTGCATAATGAAGCTGTTCAAAAAGAACACTGATAATGCGGATTTGCGTCGATAATGCCAAAACGCAAAATTTACACATGCTTCATTATCATTTGTATAATAATGCAAATCAGTAGTATAAAATTGTTTTCATATTTTGGATTAAAACCCTATAAATGTGAATTTACTGCCATCCATCAGCTAAAGCTGACAGTAATGCCCCCCTGTGAAAAAGGTAAGGAGAAGTTTTATTGCCAATGGATAGACAGACGGAAAACATGGCTTTAGCCCAAAGCCAAATGCTGATTTGCATTAATAACTCATGTTACGCAATTTATCACCACATGGTGTGAGTGTCTGTTTTTTTATTTTCTGTACCCTTTTCCAAGTTGGGAAGATATATTTATTAACAGATGTTACGCAGCACATCTGTTGTGT
>JAITVO010000063.1 GCA_031285765.1 Cytophagaceae bacterium
TCTAAAAACTCCAATTTCATCGTTATGCTTCGGACGATAAAATGCTCATTTACGTTCATGTAAACTGCGCTTTTATCGCCTCGCAAGCCTCGAACTTTGAGTTTTTAGAGGTTCCCTAATTTTGTTGTTGCGATTGTTGAAAAAACATAAATGACGCGAATTTGTTTCATTGCCGTTGCCTTTATATCAAACCACTATCAAACAATTTCTGCGCATTTTAACTCTTAGTTAATTTAAGCAAACTGCGATAACATAGCTTTGTGCTGAAAATGACACACAAAACGTGATGTAAAATGTTCTTTAAGTATTTTTTATCACAATATTTTGTTCAAAACAGGAGCATGTATAGATTTTTTTTATATTTTTGCCCCCGCTATTTTACTCCAAAAAATAAAAAAGCAAATATCATTGAAATATCATTTGCAGTGAACGTAAAAATTACTATCATTGCAAAATTATTTTTGACAGCTAAAACACATTCAAGTACTAAGCAAATTATTATACAAAATGAAGACAGCTTTTCAGATTTTATTAACTGTAGCCATTCTTTTTTTAGGCTACTTGTGCGTTGAAAGTATTAACAAACCTATGCGGTTTCAACGCGAACATGCTCTAAGACAACAAAAGGTTATTGAAAGACTGATTGAAATTCGGACGGCAGAGGTTGCATACCGTTCGGTTTATGGTAAATACACGGGTGATTTTGATACCCTGATAACTTTTATCAAAACCGATTCGCTTCCGATGGTACGAATGGAAGGCAGTTTGACCGACAGTATGATTGTTGCCGGAATGACGGAAACGATGGCGCTGGCACAGGGAATTATCCGCCGCGATACAACTCGCATCAGTGCAAGAGATTCCCTTTATCGCGGTCGTATTGCTTACATCGACTCGTTGCGTTACGTTCCTTTTTCGGAAAATCGTAAAATATTCGAACTCGGAATCGCTTCGCTCCAAACAGCGTCGGGCGTTGCAGTGGGTGTTTTCGAAGCCAAAACACCCAATAATGTATTTCTTTGGGACCTCGACAAACAGGAAGTTATCAACCTGAACGACATGGCGCGGAAAGTTGACAAATATCCCGGATTGAAAGTAGGTTCGCTTGAAGAAGCCAACAATAACGCCGGTAACTGGGAATAATTAAACATCGGTTCCGATTGATGTTTTAACGATTAGTCATGAAAAATTTTTCGATTACCGACGAAACATTCGACCCGAACATTTCACTATCGTATTTTTTGTCCATCCGGTTAAATCCGGATGGACTTTCATTTTGTACGCTCGACCCCGTAAAGAATAGGTACATTCAACTGCGTCATGTTGTTTTCGACAGCAATGCTCCAACAGTTGACCAGCTCGAAGAAAATTTTAGCCGTTTAGATTTATTAAATCTGCCTTTTAAACGTACTTTTATTCTTGTTCCTTCACAAAAATCAACCTTAGTGCCATCGGGAGCTTTTCAAAGCGACCGAATAGACGAGATGCTCCGGTTCAGTTGCAATGTTCCCGAAGGCTACACCGTTCATTACAACAAAATAAGGATGGCAGATGCGTTTAATATTTTTGCCGTTCCCAACAGAGTAGAGGCGATTATACGCAGGCAGTTTCCCGAGCCACTCTTTTTTCATCAAAATACGCCGTTTATCGACAGCATATTATCAACAACCGTATTGGACGAGGAAAATATTTCGCTGATGTGCATTGACTTTAATACCGATTTCTTCGACATTGTAGTGATAGAAAAAGGCAGGCTGAAACTGTGCAATTCGTTTCCGATAAAGAGCGACAACGATTTTATCTATTTCACGCTGTTTGTTTTTGAACAGTTAAAACTTACTGAAGCAACCACTTCGGTTTATATCTCGGGGCTGCATCAAAACAAGCAGCAGTTTGTTCAACAGCTTTCACATTATCTCAGCAAAATAAAAAGCCTCGATTTTCCGCGTCATTTCCGTTACAGCCCATTATTCAAAGATGTACAGGCAACAGGGTTTTATAATCTTTTGAATTTACCGGTATGCGTATAATCGGCGGAAGTTTAAAAGGGCGCAGATTCACTCCGCCCGCAAGTTTCAGGGCACGCCCTACAACCGATATGGCAAAGGAAAATATGTTTAACATACTCACTAATTTTATTGACTTTGAAGATACCAAAGTGTTAGACCTTTTTGCCGGCACAGGCAGTATTTCCTACGAATTTGCTTCGCGCGGATGTCCGCTTGTTGTGCCGGTCGAAAAAGATTTTCATCATCACCGCTTTATCTGCAAGTGCATTGATGAGCTGAAACTATCGCATATTGTTCGACCTGTAAACAGGGATGTGTTTAAACATCTTGCCATTTGCGACGACAAACAATTGTACAACTTGATTTTTGCCGACCCACCTTTTCAGTTAAAAAATCTCCGCGAACTGCCAATTATCATCCGCGAAAGCGACCTGTTAACGAAAGGTGGCTATCTTATTCTTGAGCATGGTACTGAATACAACTTCTCCCAAGAACCCGACTTTTGGCAGATGCGCAATTACGGTAAAGTTTGCTTTTCGTTTTTTGAGAAAAAATAGGGAGTGGCTTTGAAATCTGAACAAAAACCTGTTTTCAATGATAGAGCAATTAAGCAATCACACGATTGAAATACCACTTTTTTCTGCTGCCATTTTTCCACCTGTACAGCTTTTCACTCATCTGTTGGCTTCGCGCGAAGCATTGTTCGAAGCATACGAGCATTATCAGAAAAAAACCTACCGTAATCGCTATCTTATAGGTTCGGCAAATGGCGTTTTACCCCTTTCTGTTCCGGTCGAAAAAGGAGATTTGCCTAAACTGCTGATGAAAGATGTGCGCATTTCCTACGATATGCAGTGGAACGAAGTGCATTGGCGCTCAATTGAGTCGGCATACAATTCGTCGCCTTATTATCTTTATTATGAGGATGAAATACGTGCTGTTTTCGATAAAAAATGGAAATATCTGCTGGATATGAATCTTGCTTCGATGGAAACAATTTTCAGTTGTCTGGATATTCATTTTAATATTGCAAAGACGACAGAATACAAGCCATCCAGCTTTTACGCCACCGATTTACGAATACTTACAAACCCTAAAAATAACCTTTCTGATGATAATTCGTTCAGAATTGTGGAATACCGGCAGGTTTTTGCTTCAAAATTCGGATTCATGCCCAATTTAAGTATTCTGGATTTACTGTTTAATAAAGGTCCAGAAACATTGCTCGTATTAAAGAAACATCTTGAACCGTGATTTTTACAGGATGAACAGGAAGCCTAATATTAAAGATAAAATCGTGATTCGGAACACGCAAACGGACAGATTGACGCATAAAATATAATTACATTATCAAAACGCATTGCCTTTGGACTATTGTTTTTTTGTGCCAAGCTGTGTATCAAACAAAAAAATGTATTTTTGCAAGCCAAATAAAAAAGCATTGACAATGTTTTTTTTATTATTATTGTGGACTTTTTCGTTGCTATTGTTCGTATGCCTGAAAAGAACTCAATAGTAAAAAGTAGAGCTATGGGGGTTGTTCATTGCCTGAAAACACCAAAAATAGATATAAGATGACTAAACAAATTCGATATATCCTTCTTTTCCTGCCTATTTTAATAATCGCGCGGGCACAGTTATTTGCACAAGATGAAATTCCATTTCAACCGGGAGAGGAATTGACTTACACCCTCTCGTATGGATTTATTAAGGGCGGTGGTGCGCGCCTTACAGTAACCGACACTGTTTTTAACAGTCAAAATGTTTTTCATATTACCGCAGCCGGTTTTACGTCGGGACTTGTTGATGCTATTTTCGCAATTCGCGATATTTCTGAGAGTTATGTTAATCCCCAAACATTTTTTCCCGTAAAAACAATCAGGAATATAAGAGAAGGCAAGTACCGTTTTTATGACGAAGTGTTGTTTTATCACGATGCCGACTCCACTCGTATCAACAGCCATCGTTCAGGAAAAAAATGTTTGCCTGCCAATATGTACGATATTGTTTCGGCATTTTATTTTGGAAGATATAAATATTTTAACGACTCGATGGTTGAAGGGCAAGTAATAAGGTTACTTACGTATTTTGGCGATGAAGTTTTTCCTTTAATAATCAGATACCGTGGAACGGAGGTAATAAAAACAAAGTTTGGCAAAGTGGAATGTTACAAATTTTCACCTGTTACCGAAGTTGGAAGAGCCTTTAAAACAAACGATGATATGCATGTGTGGATTACGCGGGATAAAAACAGACTGCCCGTTAAAATTAAATTTGAACTTACTGTTGGCTCTTTTGTATGCGACATTGAATCATTCAAGGGTTTAAAGAATCCTTTTTCAAGCATCAAGAAAAAATAATATAACACTGCCATATTGATATTTATTAGCTCATGTTACGCACTTGGCTTGAATTGAAAATCGGCATAAGCCAAAAGCCTAATCTTCATAACCGTATGCAAATGTAGGGGCGGGGTTTGCCCGCCCAGCGCAGCTTACGGAAAATTTCTGACGCGACATTATTCAGATAATTGATGATATTTTTTTGACATGTGCCAAGTATGATATTTACATTTTTTTAGATATTGCGTATTTTGGATAACACAATAAAATCAATAATTTTGCCGCCCGTAAATATCAACAGAATATGGCTTTCGATTACGATTTTGAACTGATACTAAAGGTGCGCGATTACGAGTGCGACATGCAGGGAGTCGTGAACAACAGTGTGTATATGAATTATCTTGAACATGCGCGTCATGAGTTTCTGCAATCGGTGGGGCTTGATTTCAAAGAGCTGCTGAAACAAAATATTGTTGCGGTTGTGGCACGAGCCGAGTTGTCGTACAAAAATCCGCTCCAAAGTGGCGACGAGTTTGTGGTGAGGCTCAAAGCAGAATATTCGGCAATGAAGTATATTTTTTATCAGGATATTTATCGTTTGCCCGACAATAAACTTTGCATGAAGACTGTTATTACTGTTGTTACGCTTGTGAATGGTAAACTTGCGCCGGCAAGCGAAATTGTGAATGTAATTGAACGGCTTCGCGAGTTGAAAAATGAAATGTGAAAGCAAAAAAACGGATGAGATACGCTGTGAGGAATAAAATTGTGCTGTGGAGTATATGTGCAACAGTCATACTGCTGCTCTATGGCTGCAACGCAGTTAAATATGTACCTGACGGCGAAAGGCTTCTTACCAAAGTCAAAATCAACAATCCGAAGAACGACATTTCGAAGCAGGAGTTAAAACAGTATGTGCGTCAGCGCGAAAACACCAAAACATTCGGATTTTGGAAGACATATCTTGGTTTGTACAACCTGTCGGGGCGCGACGAATCGAAAAGCATCAACCGCTGGCTGCGGCAAATTGGCGAGGCGCCTGTGGTGTTCGACTCAACACTGGTTGAACGGTCGGTTGACCAAATGCAACTCTATTTGAACAATCAGGGATACTATCAGGCAAATGTTGAAAATACGATTTACTACACCTCGAAAAAGAAAGCGAAAGTGGTGTACAGCGTAAATGCGGGGCAAAGATACCGGATTAGCAGAATGACATACAGGGTTGAAGACGATTCGCTGCGGGAAATTATATTTGCCGACACGCTAAACTCGCTGTTGCGGACAGGACGCCCCTTTTCGGTAAACATACACAACCGCGAGCGCGAACGCATTGCGCACAATCTTGCAAATAACGGGTACTACGGCTTCTCGAAAGAATTTATTCATTTTAATGTGGACAGCTTTCCCGGAAAATTCCTGATTTCGGACACAATGATTGTTTCAAAGCCCGTTAAAAAGGCGGAAACCGACCCCGATTACCACTCCAAATACTCGTACCGGCAAGTAATATTTCAGATAGGCGGCGAACCGCAGGATTTGGAAATCAGCTATCAGAACCACCATCTGTTTACCGATACGCTGACCTACATGGGCTATCAAATTGTGTATAACCGAAAACTTGATTTCCGCCCCGCCGTGTTAATCAACAGTATTCACTTTGCGCCGGGCGACCTTTACCGCAGTGAAATGATTGACCGGACACGTCTTTTGCTGGGTGGATTGCGCCTTTTCCGATACATCAACATCCGTTTCCGTGAAATTGAAAACAGTTTTGACGAAAACGGATACCGCCAAATTGACTGCATCATTCACCTGATACAGGGAAACGACAAGGCTTACGACATCACAGTGGAAGGCACCAACTCGTCGGGAAACCTGGGCGCTGGGGGCAATTTTATGTTTCAGCACCGAAATTTTTTTAAGGGAGCCGAACTGTTTACGTTCAATGCCCGCATGGCGCGTCAGGCGCAGTATGTAAGGGATGGTGGACTTTTTTACACAACCGAAGCGGGCGGCGACATATCCGTTGTGTTTCCCAAATTCATCATTCCTGTCCTTATCCAAAAATTCCGTCAGCGATATAATCCAAGTACCACACTGTCGTTGTCGTACAACTATCAGGACCGCCCCGACTACAAACGCACCATTGCCAATGCAGGCATGGGATACCTGTGGCGCTCGTCGCGCGAGATGACGCACTCGCTTTCGGTAATAGATTTCAATTTGGTAAAGGTGCCTTATATCAACGAACGCTTCTTTGAAAACAGCGGCATCAACCCCGCCTATCTGCGGCAGATATACTCCGACCATCTTATTCTGAACACCAACTACACCGTTACCTACAACCAGCAGGTGATGGGGCGCAATACCGATTTTTGGCACATCCGCTACAACGTCGAAGCGGCAGGCAACCTTCTGAATCTGATTTCGCCATTGCTCATGAAGCCGCAAGCCGGGGGATACTATAACATGCTGGGCATTCGCTATGCACAATACATGCGAACCGAAATCGACTTGCGCTTCCATAATCGTATCAACCGCGTGAGTTCACTTACTTACCGCTTTTTTGGAGGCATTGGAATTCCTTACGGCAATTTGGACGTGCTTCCTTTCGAAAAACGGTTCTTTTCAGGAGGCGCTTACAGCTTGCGGGCGTGGCCTGTACGGGGAGTTGGTCCGGGTTTCAGCAAGGTCGAAAACACAAGATTCTTCAACCAGACAGCTGACATTAAACTCGAAGCCAACATTGAATACCGTTTCAATTTGTTTTGGGTACTCGAAGGCGCTTTTTTCCTCGATGCCGGCAACATTTGGGATTTGCGTTTAAACACCGCTCGCGAAAGAGGACTGTTTCGCTTCAGCGAGTTCTACAAGCAGATAGCGTTGGGAACGGGTTTCGGGTTGCGATTCGACTTCAAATATTTTATCTTCCGCCTCGACCCCGGCATCAAGCTCTACGACCCCGCCTCAGATGCCGGCAAACGCTGGCGTCCCTTCTCCAACTTCGGCGGAAATGATATGACTTTTAACTTTGCTATTGGGTATCCGTTTTGATGGAGTTTTTTTGTTTTTCTTAAAAGGACTTCATTGCCATTGGCTATGGTTGTGTTGCACTTAGCTGAGGTTGCGTAACACTTAGCTAAGGTTGGGAAGCACTTAGCTAAGGTTGCGTAACACTTAGCTAAGGTTAGGGAGCACTTAGCTAAGGTTGGGGAGCGCTTAGCTGAGGTTGGGGAGCGCTTAGCTAAGGTTGGGGAGCACACCACCTCCTCTTCTTTCTGCCTCTGGAAAAATCGGCATTGTTAATTTAATATATCACCGTATTATTAAGTTTCACCATTAATAAGTTTAAAGATTTTATTATCATATATTCAGACTTGTTGTAACATTTTGTTTTTCTCTTAAATCTCGCCAAATAATGTCTGATTCATCTATTATAGCTTTCAATGGTATATGCTTCGGCTTTTGTTTGCAAATGTTTTTCCGGAGGAATAAACTCTTCATAACTTTTCCAATGATCGGAAGCGAAATTATCAGTATTCATACATTTCAATGTACACCATAGCTTCAATCCTGTTCGTGTTGAGCGATCTCCGCTGACAAAAGAGAGATATTTTTTCCCAGATCTATCAACAGCAATCCATATCCATCGGTAGTTTTTTTGCCCGACACATGTGTGCATCTCATCAAGCTCTACTACTTTTATCGGGTGATCGCATTTGGGCAAGTCCAAATTGCCATTCCATTTCTTTATCCATTGATAAACTGTACCATAACTTATTTTCAGAATGCGACCAATGGCTCTGAATCCCCAACCCTCTAAATACATTTCAAGCGCTAAACGTTTTGTAGTTGACGACTTAACATCTGATTTCCGTTCTACAGCGTAACAGTACAGACAATCCTTGTACTTATATCGCTATTAACCTGCTGCAAAACCAACTTTATGATAATTT
>JAITVO010000113.1 GCA_031285765.1 Cytophagaceae bacterium
ATGGTACAGCTGGAATACTTTAAGAACCACAAAAACTATATGAACTATGCAGTTTGTATCGAAAACGGATGGCCGATAGGAAGTGGTGTGATAGAAGCGGCCTGCAAATCAGTGGTCAAGCGGATGTGTCGTAGCGGGCAGCGATGGTCGATCAAAGGTGGGCAAGCGATTCTTGATATTAGAGCAGTGCTTAAGTCCGACCGATGGAAACCGTTTTGGAAAATCTTTGCTGAAGCATACTATGCAAAAGGCGCCGCGTAAGGATAGAACTGCACCCATAAATTATGATCTCTTACTTACGAATAAAAAAGAGGCTGTTTTACTTTCAAAAAGACAGCCCCTTTTTTTATTCCTAATCGCGATTATACTCTATATATGTTTATATCAAATCGCTACCAGTAATATTAACTCAGATAATGTAAGGCATACACACTTTGCAACCACATGCAGTATAATCAACGTTATTTATTTGGGTATTTATGCTAACCCTGTTGATAAATGCTTTTCTGCTGCATGAGATTCGTTTTCGTAACTTGCCTGCAAGGGTAGAACAGATGCAAATGATACGCCCGTTATTCTTTAATCCTTTCATTCTGCGAGAAGCAGAAATAAAATATGTTAAACATTTTGAATCGGATTGAAATTGTTTCGGAATAAAAACAATTTACGATAATCGGCAATGTTGTGAATCGCCTTATTTTTCTGTTTATAGATGTTTTAATGTAGTACCTACAGTTTTATTTTTATTTACACAAAGATGATTTTTGGCAGTAGATGGTCGTTTCAAATCGAAATCTTATTAATAACTTTACGCCCCGATTTGAAGTTACAATTTATGCCTATTATACACTGTTTCTTTACGATATTGTAAGAAATATACTGTTCAGGACGAATAATTAATAATTAAATAATAGCAATTCTTATGTCTAAATTAGATTTAAGCAAGTACGGAATTACAGGCGCAAGCGAAGTTGTGCACAATCCGTCGTTCGATGTTTTGTTTCAGGAAGAAACAAAAAAGGGTCTTGAAGGATTCGAAAAAGGGCAAGTTACCGAACTCGGCGCCGTAAATGTAATGACTGGCGTTTATACGGGACGATCGCCCAAGGATAAATTTTTTGTGATGGACGAAACCAGCAAAAACACTGTGTGGTGGACTTCGGACGAATACAAAAACGACAACAAACCTGTCAGCATTGAAACTTGGAAAGAACTGAAAAAATTGGCGGTAAACCAGCTTTCTGGCAAAAAACTGTTTGTTGTTGACGCTTTTTGCGGAGCTAACGAAAACACCCGCCTCAAACTCCGTTTTATTATGGAAGTGGCTTGGCAGGCGCACTTTGTAGCCAATATGTTTATCCGTCCTTCGGAAGCGGAACTAGCAAACTTTGGCGAGCCCGACTTTGTAATTATGAATGCCTCAAAAGCAAAAGTGGATAACTACAAAGAGCTGGGATTAAACTCCGAAACGGCTGTTGTTTTCAATCTTACCGAAAAAATTCAGGTGATACTGAACACATGGTACGGCGGCGAAATGAAGAAAGGGATGTTTTCGTATATGAACTATCTGCTGCCACTACAGGGAATTGCTTCGATGCACTGTTCGGCAAACACCGATATGGAAGGCAAAAATACGGCTGTTTTCTTCGGATTGTCGGGAACGGGAAAGACCACCCTTTCGACCGACCCGAAACGTCTGCTCATCGGCGACGACGAGCATGGCTGGGACGACGAAGGTGTGTTTAACTTCGAGGGCGGATGCTACGCAAAGGTTATCAACCTGAGCAAGGAAGCCGAACCCGATATTTACGAAGCCATCAAACGCGATGCGTTGCTTGAAAATGTTACAGTTGACGCCAACGGAAAGATTGATTTCAACGACAAATCGGTTACAGAAAACACTCGCGTTTCGTACCCGATTTATCATATCGAAAACATCGTAAAACCTGTTTCAAAAGCAGGCGCTGCCGAAAAAGTTATTTTCCTTTCGGCTGATGCTTTCGGCGTTTTACCTCCCGTTTCGATACTGACGCCCGAACAGACACAGTATTATTTCCTGTCGGGCTTCACTGCAAAACTGGCGGGTACTGAGCGCGGAATTACCGAACCGACGCCTACTTTCTCAGCATGTTTCGGCGCCGCTTTCCTTTCACTGCATCCCACAAAATATGGCGAAGAGCTGGTGAAGAGAATGAAAAAATCAGGAGCAAAGGCGTATCTGGTAAACACCGGATGGAACGGAAGCGGAAAACGTATCTCTATTAAAGATACGCGCGGAATTATTGACGCTATTCTCGACGGCTCAATTGACAAGGTGCCTACAAAAAAGATGCCTTATTTCGATTTTGAAGTTCCCACCATACTGCCCTGCGTTGACCCGAAAATTCTTGACCCGCGCGATACATACACCGACGCTTCGCAATGGGAAGAAAAGGCAAAAGACTTGGCAGATCGTTTTATCAAGAACTTTGAGAAATTCACAGAACATGCTACCGGAAAAGCACTTGTTGCTGCCGGACCTAAATTATAAGTTTGTTGGTTTTTAAATGTGAAAAAGGGGAAGATTTTTTGTCTTCCTCTTTCTTTGTATAGTACCTATCATAAGTGTCCACTAAAAATTTGACATGTTTAAAAACTACAACTCTTCAATTGACTCATATTCAATCTATTAATTTTGTGAATTTGCAAAATAGGGTGTCCCATTGCAAATTTGCATATGTTTATCCGTCAATGGAAGGTGAAGCGAATATAGAAAATAGGTGATGTTTTAAAAAGTATGCTGCTATAAATATTTGACAATTAGACAAGAATGTACTATTTTTGTATATGCAAATAAAAATCACCCCTCATTTTCCTAATTGCCAAAGTGCAAAAGTAAAGAA
>JAITVO010000114.1 GCA_031285765.1 Cytophagaceae bacterium
AAGGGAACTTCTAAAAACTCCAATTTCTTCGTTATGCTTCGGACGATAAAATGCTCATTTACGTTCATGTAAACTGCGCTTTTATCGCCTCGCAAGCCTCGAACTTTGAGTTTTTAGAGATTCCCTAAATTAATTTTTGATTCATACTTATTATCATTAACCATAATATCATTAAATCCCTTTTATCATTTCGAGCAACTCTTTTTGTTTTGCATATCGTATGTGAAACTCGATGATAAGGTCATCAACTGCCTTGTCGCCCTGCGGATAACTGCGCATTTTTTCCAGTACTTTTGCCGTGTAGCGATACTCGGTAATACTTTTGCTTTTCGAAACATAATCTTTTATTTTCACGATTAATATTTCTAACAGTTTTTCGGCATAATGCTGTTTCAATACCTTTTCGTACTTAAAAATGGTTTCAATATCTTCTTTTATCACCATTTCCATCAAGTCGTGCCACATTTTTTCACGGATAAATATCCATACTTTTATGCTATTGATGCCGCCGTGGCGTCCTGATTCGTCGAGCGACTTGAGCAAACGCCTGAAAGTTTTATTCCACTCTTTTTCGGGCGTATATCTTTTAAGAACGGGAAAGTATCGTTTGGGGTCGTAGCCGTTGTAAAACAAATCTTCCGACAATTCCAGTATGTTCGGCACCCTGTTCTGCTCCATATACACGTCGAGCAGCAAATCTTTCCACTCTATTTCGTTCTTTTTCGAATGTTCCTGTTCGGCAAGTTTTAATCCGCCCTGTATGTATTCAATTGTTTCATCAACTTTTCCTTCGTCAATCAACATCCCAAGTTTGTATTTCCGCACTTCGTGAATGTCAATATTTTTTTCGATAAAATCATCCAACTCGTTGTACATGCCTGCTTCTTTCAAAAGATTGGTTTTTGAAAGAATATGCTCCGTTTTTTTCCAGCCTTCGGAAGATACGATTCTTTCGTCGAGCAGCTTCAGTCCGTCTTCTATTGACGCCAATTGTACCGACAGAAATAGCAAAATGTTTTCGGGGTCGCCCAAATCAAAGTCTTCGTAACAGCTGTTGTGCATCAAGTTTTCGAGTCGCTTGTGGGCTTCGGTTTTTACTTCGTGGGGACAGTTCTTTTCGTTTTTAAAAATATCTTTCAACAGGTTAATTGCCTTATGACATTCGGCAGCTATATAGCCTTCTACATCAATATAGTTCTCGTACAAATCGCCGGTAGTTTCAACTATTGCCAAAAGTTTGCGCACAGCGTCGCGATATTTGCTTTCTCTTAAATAATCGTTTATTCCCACAAAACATTTTGCCAGCATCTGTGCAATGCTCAGCTCTTCGGAATAGTAGCCTCTGTGATTGTAACAACGGAGAGGCTCCGTAAAACAGTGTTTTACTTTCTCCAGATATTCCTTATAAGATTTTGCTTCGGGTTCCGAAATTTCATTAATAAAACTTTCGATAAAACGCTCCTCTTTTTCGGAATAGGATAAAATATGCTTCTTCAATTCTTCGAGAGAAAGCGTATCAAGTAGCGATTGCAGCGATTTTCGATTATATCTCATTCTAACTTTCAATTTACTAAATGGAAATTTTTAAAAACTGTTTTTTCTTCGTTATGTTCTTTCATCAAAAATGCTTCATTTACTTTAGTAAACTCTGCTTTTTGTTTCAGTTGCAAGCCTCGAAAAATTTAATTTTTAGAAGTCCCCTAATATCAGAAAGCTGCAAATGTAATATTTTATTGTAAACGACATCGCATATTAAGACGAAAAATTACAAATTATTTTTTAAACCTTAGCCCAAAACTGAATGAAGCATCACTATTCAAACACGCCTCATCGAAAATAAAACACAACAGTCAATTGCGAAATGATGCAATCTTTTGCGATAAAACAGCAAAGCGAAAAATATTTTTTCCGAAAAAAAATCTGTCTTTGTTCTACAGATGAATCTAACTGCTGAAAGATTTTGTGCGTTTGCCTTATTTATGACATACTGCATGAACAATTGAAAATGAAGAGCCTTGTGTATGCTGATAAATGTAATTGCAGCACAATTTCGTAAGCCTGCCCTGCTGATAACATTTATGTAAACAGTATTGCTTTCAGTTTTTCTATTTTATTGTCAACAGTAAATTTTTTCATTTCGAGTTCGAGTGCGGCAAAATCTTCACGGGCGGCTTTTCTTACAATTTCTCCGTTGCTCAACAGAAATATTTCATTGCAGGTATCGCTCAGCGTGGAAAATATGTGCGATGAAACAATTACTGTTTTACCCATATCTTTCAGTTTGCGGATTATTTCAACAATAATCATGTTGCTGTGAATGTCAACACCATTGAAAGGCTCGTCGAGTATAAAGCATTGGTTATCCTGCAAAAGAATTGCCGTCATCGTCAGTTTCTTTTTCATTCCCGTTGAATAGGTCGAGGCATATTGATTAAGCGGAAGGTCAAAAATATTTTTGTTGTCAATGTCCGGCACTTCCTTTTTTCGGGCATTGCAAAGCAAGCGGATATATTCCTTTCCGGTAATTTTTGTAAAGAAAAACGGTTCGGTAAAGAGTAATCCCAAATGATTTTTAAGAGGGTTGAGTTCCGAGGTTATCTGTCCGTCATAATTTTCGAGACCGGCAATACATCTGAACAGTGTTGTTTTTCCGGCGCCGTTTTCGCCCACAATTCCGTAAACCGTTCCTCTTTCAAAACAGATGTTGATGTTTTTTAAAATCTGTTTGGAACCAAAACTTTTGGATAAATTGGTGATGGTTATCATTTTAAAAACACTTTAAGCCGGTTTACCGACTGACTGACAAATAGCGGAATTACGGCAATAAGCGCCGGTGGAAAAACAAGTGTAACGCATATAATAATTCCCTGTACCAAATCCATTTCGCGTGGATATGCCGCATATTTTATTAATATAAAAACAGTGAGATACAAATAACCCGAAAGCGCAAAAAGAAGCAGTATGTCAATGTGTTCAAAATAAAAAATACTAAGCAGCATAAGCGCCGGCATACACAAATAAAGAGAATAAAGATATGCCGTTTTAATTTTTTCAATCAGAAACTTGGCAGGCGTAAAACTGTACGACCATACAAAATATTCGTTTTCAGGTTTCAGGTAATAGCACACAATGGTAAAAAATATCAGCATGAGTGAAAAAACACCCAGATTGAAATTATTCACCGCAATGGCAATTACTGCAAGCGCATAGGCAATCATAAACAAAATAAAAGTGTTTCGGAAGCCGGCTGTAAATTCAAAAGGTTTTTTGCCAAAAGGCGTTGGAATGGTGATGCTGTAATCTGTTTTGAAATTCAGAAAAGTCATCGAAATAGCTATTGCAATAAGCAGAAAGGTCGGGAGTATTTGCTGTTTGCAAATCAAAAAAACAGCAAAAGGCAAAACTACAATCAGGTTTTCCAGTATCCGCACTTTCAGGTATCGCCCGCCAAAGTTTATTTTAAGAAAATCGTTACGGCGCATATCGCTCAATTTTGGTATAAAAAAGAGTGCTATAATTATATAAATATATGGCGCAAAGGTTTTTTTATAAAACAGAAGTTCCGACAGCAAGACATACAGAAGTAGCAAAAGGAAGTAGCCGATTGCCGGATGTATTCCGAAGCTCAACAGTTTTCGGTTTGCCATTACGAATTGCAACTTAAAATAGTTTTTCATAGTCTTCCGTTACCGCATGATTGTAATGATTTTTACTGGTAATATTTCAGTCTTGCAGGAATATGATAAGTTTAAAGTTCCGAGTTCAAAGTTAAATTCGATACCCGAGGTGTTGAACGATATGCAGTCAAGCAGGGACGATACAATAAACGTAATGTACAGTTCCTGCACCAGTGTTATCTGACGGCAATAAATCTGATTTAAGCCATCCATTTATTCATCACTGTTGGCTTTAGTCAACAGATGAAAAATGGAAAACACAGACTTTAGCCCAAAACTAACTGCTAATCCGCATCGTTTTACATATTCCATAAAACGATTCATCTATTATTCTACTGCTATAACTTCATAATCTGCCGGACAGTTCGGTTACCATTCAAATCATAGATGCGGATAAAATAGATGCCGGCGTTGATCGACGATAAATCGACTGTAAGCGAGGCGTCGGCGCTATCTGTTTCAATTAACATCTGTCCGGCAGCGCTGTAAACTTCAACTTTCGCAATTCCGGTTCCTGAAATGTAAATTCGGTCTGTTGTCGGCACAGGGTAAACTGTTACCGATTGCGCAAAGGCATTGCTGATACCGGACACTGTGCAAATAATATTTTCGGTACATGCCTTTCCCGAAACGAATGTTTCAAAAACGGTTTCGACGCACCACTCGCACACTTCGTTTTCAACGGCGGCAGTGTAGAATTGCTCCTCAATGGCTTCGCCAACAAGCGTTCCGTTGCGATAGATATTGTAGGTTCCGTTTTCAACATCTCCGAGGTGAGACCAGCTGAGAGTCATAACACAGTTTTCATCAAAGGATGTTTCCATATATATGGGAAAACCGTAGGACGACGGCATAAATGTAACCGTTCCCAGTGCGTTGTTATCCACTTTATGGGTGATAACGGTTTCGATACTTTCGGCGTCCTGCACATTCACATTCCACAGGTTGTTTTGCGCCATAATGTCCGCCGTGCTGTTGTTGTAGAAGTCGTGCAGCTGTCCGCCGTTTTCGTTATTTCTAAAAATGTTGAATCCGAGATTATAGTCGGGATGATTTTGCGGAACCGCAATATTACCAAAATTGCACACCGCACCGGATCCCACCAGTGTAACGCCCCACAGATGTCCCGCTATTATGTTGTCTGAAGCAGAAACAGACACATTACCCATCGGCGCGGTAATGTTAATACCGCTACCGCCGGTCATGGGCGCACCTTCGGTATCGTTGTTCAAAATTTCGTTGTCCAAAACTGTGCCGTTCAGGTAATGTCCCGTAAAGGTAATTCCGTAACGGTTGTTCTGTATTATATTATCCTCAATCATATAATTATTGGTGCGCGCCTCACTCATCATGTATGAGATTCCAATGCCGCCGGTCATTGTATTGGCTCGGTATCCGTTAATTATACTTTTGACAATTCGGGCAGTATCGCCGTCAATAGTTGGTCCTAAATTAAGCTGGGGACGGTTACCGTTTTCGGTATTGTTGTTTTCAAACAGGCACTCATCAACAATAAATGTAGTGCCTATATTTGCGGGCGAGCCGAGCGCCGAACGGACGTTGTTTCTAAAGTTGCTCTTGCGTATGTAAATCCTCGACCAGATACCATCGCCTCCGGTGGCTGATATTGCGCCAGATGTTGCCGTTTTGTAATCCATATTCTGCACAGTACAACTGTCCATCTCGAATCTGCACTGCAAAACGCGGATACCTCCGCCGTGTTCAAAGATGCAGTTTCTTAATACCACTCTTGAACTGTCGGTAAAGTCAAGCCCGCTGTAAACAAAGCTGGAGTTGGTTGCCGTAATCTTCGACTGTTCGGGCGTATCAATAATAAAGTCGGCATTTTGAGCCGACAACACAACATCGCCGTCCATTTGCAGTTCAAATGCTGTGTTTTGCACAAATCTGTCAGTTGGCGATACGGTAATATTGACGGTTTGATGATACCGACCACCGCCGACGTTCTCAAGCGCCCCGTCCGAATAGGTAACAAGACTGTCCAAGTTCCAAGTAACGCCTGTTCCGGGCGTTACATACTGCGCATTTGCCGAAATGCAAACAGCAAATGACAATAAAACGAATACCTTTTTCATAATTCTACGTGTATATTAATTTAGTGTGCGCTATTTTAGCGCGACTTGGGCTGCGAAATTAATAAAAAGTTACTCAAATATGTTTGTTACAATCTAATTTATTAGAACCTCTTCGGAAAATACATTGATGGACATTCATCAAGTTGTTTTTGGCTGAAGCCAACGGATGGAAATGTACTTTGAATGGTTTTCGCCAAAAACAACAATCTACTTTTCGAAGATGCTTAATTGAAACATCCCCAAAAAACACTTAATATGTCCTGAAACAAAAAAAAACTCCCACATTATTTGTCATATTAAAAAAATGCCGTATATTTGCACCCCGTAATTCTGAGGGGTCGATAAGAAGTAAAACAGTGTTATTTGCTCACCTCCGGAAGATAATTAAAATCATTATAATAACATGTATGCAATTGTAGATATTGCAGGGCAACAGTTTAAGGTTGAAAAAGACCGCAAAATTTTTGTCAATCGTCTGGATGCCGAAGAAGGGGCATTGGTCGATTTTGAAAAAGTTTTCCTGATTGACAACGACGGCGCCGTAAAAGTTGGTACGCCTGTGGTCGAAGGCTGTAAGGTTACAGTAAAAGTATTGTCGCACCTGAAAGGTGAAAAAGTAATCGTCTTTAAAAAGAAAAGAAGAAAAGGTTACAAAAAGAAAAACGGACATCGTCAGTATTTGAGTCAGATTCAAATTGAGGATATCCTTATTGGTTAACCATAAAAAAAAGTAATGCGATATGGCACATAAGAAAGGAGTAGGTAGTTCTCGAAATGGTCGCGAATCGGAAAGTAAACGACTGGGAGTGAAAATATTTGGCGGACAGTTTGCCAAAGCGGGTAACATTATTATCCGTCAGCGTGGAACACAGCACCACGCAGGCGATAACGTTGGAATGGGGAAAGACCACACACTGTTTGCACTGGTGGACGGAACAGTTGTTTTCAGAAAAAGAAAAGACGACAGGTCTTTTATCTCTGTTGAACCCATTGCCGCCGAATAAGCGCGGTTAAAATATTTTGTAAATCTCCTGATTTTGTTACTTTCGTAGCAGATTCAGGAGATTTTTTTTTATGGTTAATCTCGAAATCTTAACCATTAATCATTAATACATTAACCATTAATTTATGCTCACATTAAAATACATTCAGGAGAACAGATTAGAAGTGGTAAAACGGCTGAAAATAAAAGGCTTTGACGCTTCTTCGATTATTGCCGAAATTGTAATTTTAGATAATCTTCGGAAATCGACACAAACGGACGTTGACGAGCGTCAGGCGGAAATGAACCGGCTATCGAAATCAATCGGCGAGCTCATTAAAGCAGGGCAAACAGCCGAAGCTAATGCTGCTAAGGAAAGGACGGCTTCGCTGAAAGACGAAATCAAAAATTTGAGCGACAGGCACGACAATGCCGAAAAAGAGCTACACAATATGCTTGTGCAGCTTCCCAACCTGCCGCACGCTTCGGTGCCAAAAGGCAGAAGCGCCGACGACAATGTAGAGGTGCGCTGCGGCGGCGAAATTCCAAAGCTGAACAATCCGCTTCCGCACTGGGATTTGGCAAAAAAGTACGACCTGATTGACTTTGAACTCGGCAACAAACTCACAGGTGCAGGTTTTCCTGTTTACAAAGGAAAAGGAGCACGCCTGCAACGTGCGTTAATTGCATTTTTCCTTGACGAAGCCGTCAATGCAGGCTACGAAGAGGTGCTGCCGCCGCTGATGGTAAACGAGGATTCGGGATTCGGCACAGGACAGCTTCCCGACAAGGAAGGACAGATGTATCATGCCACAGCCGACAATCTTTACCTGATACCAACTGCCGAAGTGCCCGTAACAAACATCTACCGCGATGTGATTTTGAACGCTTCGCAGTTTCCCGTAAAAAACTGCGCTTATTCAGCCTGTTTCCGTCGCGAAGCTGGCTCGTATGGCAAAGATGTGCGCGGACTGAACCGCCTGCATCAGTTCGACAAGGTCGAAATTGTGCAGATTACGCATCCATCCAACTCCTACGAGGTTTTGGATACGATGGTGGCACACGTTCAGTCGCTTATTGAGAAACTGGAACTTCCATGGCGAATTTTGCGACTTTGCGGTGGCGACATGAGTTTTACATCGGCGCTGACCTACGATTTTGAAGTGTTTTCGGCTGCGCAGGAACGCTGGCTCGAAGTGAGTTCGGTGAGCAACTTCGAGAGTTTTCAGGCAAATCGCCTCAAACTTCGCTACAAGGACGAGAACGACAAAAAAACGCAACTTGCACACACCCTCAACGGAAGCGCACTTGCCTTGCCGCGAATTGTAGCTGCACTGCTCGAAAACAATCAGTTCGACGGCGGAATACGAATCCCGAAAACATTGGTTCCTTATACAGGATTTGAGGTGATAAGGTGATTTTTGAATTGAGAATAATATGATGTAGGGGGCGCGATGAGTCGCGCCCTTGCTGTTTTGCCATGATTTTTACGAAATTATCAAGAAGAACAGGATTATGGGAACCTCTAAAAACTCCAATTTCATCGTTATGCTTCGGACGATAAAATGCTCATTTACGTTCATGTAAACTGCGCTTTTATCGCCTCGCAAGCCTCGAACTTTGAGTTTTTAGGGGTTCCCTTATCTATGATTATGAATATTCCCTGCATGTACTTCCTGTGTTCCGCTTCATCTGCGGTTAATAAAGTGGGACTTTAAGTATCATGATAAATTACTGCATAACTTATTAAAATAGAAAAGCCGTATCCAATTCAGGGATACGGCTTTGTATTATTCAGACGATTACATTTACATTATTAATTACTATCGTCTTCTTCTTCCAAGTTGAGAGATTTAAATTCCATTCATTTTTTCTTTCCTTTTCGCTAATTGTTTGCGCAAAGCTTCGCACGAAAGGTCAACCGCTTCCTCGAAAGTTTTGTTTTGCTTTTTTGCGAACAGGTTGCTGCCGGGAATATCAAGCGCTACTTCTGCAATTTTGTTTTCGAGCGTTTCCGATTTATCAAGCCGTAACGTTATTTCGGCTCCGATAATCCCGTCAAAATACTGTTCAAGTTTCCCGACTTTATGTCGGATAAATTGTTCCAACTTTTCAGTGGCATCAAAATGCACCGATTGAATCATAATGTTCATGGTTTTTCCTCCATAATTTTAAGCTCTCGGATGAGCTTGTTTATAAATAGCATTTAATGTCTCGAACGTGTTATGTGTATATATTTCTGTCGCGCTAAGGTTCGCATGTCCCAGCAATTCTTTGATAGCATTAATGTCGGCTCCCCGGTTCAGCAAAACCGTTGCAAAAGTATGCCGTAAAACATGCGGACTTTTTTTCTGGATAGTCGTTACCATCCCCAACGATGAATGTACAACTCTGTAAATTAACTTGTGATAAATTTTTTCACCTTTATTGGTCAATAACAGCCATGGCGAATGGTTTTTACCAAAAGTTTCATCTTTTATTTTCCTGTATATTTTCAATAAATGCATTGATTCATTGGTCAATGGAATCAATCGTTCTTTGTTTCCCTTTCCGAGCACTTTTACGAGTTGGGCTGTTGAATCGGCGTCATAATCTTTCAGTTCAACCATCTCTGACAATCGCATCCCTGTTCCGTAAAACAGTTCAAAGATTAACTTGTTTCGCACTCCCTCGAAATCGGCGCCAAAATCAACTCTGTCAAGAAGTGTTTCCATTTCTTTTTCGCGGACAAACGTTGGCAGTCGCTTCGGAATTTTCGGAAGATTAACATGTTGAGCAGGATTGTTATCAATAATTTCAAGTTTTTGAAGATGCTTAAAATAAGAGCGGACCGCCGATATTTTACGATGAATGGAACGGGGAATAATCCCTTCCTTATTGAGAAAAACAACCCACTCCCGAATTATTTTCGGTTTTACTTCGACGGGCGAAGTAATATTTTTCATATCAAGAAAAGAGTGAAACTGTTTCAAATCTTTCGTGTACGCCATTGCAGTATGGTGCGAACAACGTTTCTCCGTTTCAAGATATCTGATAAAACTATCGGAATAATTCATGCAAAATGTCTTATTGTTCAATTCTCGACGAAAGTACGAAAAAAAAGAAACAATAAGACATTTGCTCAATAAAAAAATGATTTTTTATTCTTCCAAGCGCTGAAGAGACTGAACATAAACAGCTTTCTTCATTTGTTCTCTTTTAATAATCGAGGGTTTTGTAAACGCCTGACGGCCACGAAGCTCACGCATCGCTCCTGTTTTTTCGAATTTTCTTTTGAACTTTTTCAAAGCTCTTTCGATATTCTCGCCTTCTTTAATAGGTACAATTATCATCTTATTACAGTTTAATTTTTTGGCGTGCAAATTTACAACTAAAAAATCCATCTCCAATACTTTTTACGAAAAAAATTCATGTGTGCATGATATTTTTTTGTTGAATTGCTCTTAATTCGCGGCTTAACGTTCGCTTGTTTTTTTATTATTTCGCCTAAAATTATGCAGAGTATTTGTTTGCACAAACTTTTTGAGGAGTTTCAAAACTGGTGAAGATAGTTTGCCCATTTACCCAAACATCGAAAAGAAGAACGACCCCAGCGAGAGGTAGATAAACATTCCCGAAATATCGTTCAGCGTAGTGATGAATGGTCCTGTTGCTACGGCGGGATCGATATTGAACTTATTGAGAAGCAACGGCAAAAATGTGCCGAAAAGCGATGCAAATATTACTACCGAAAACATGGCGCAAGTTACTGTCATCGTAAGTGCAATGGGCGAGCCTGTAACCGAGTTGTAGAGAAATGCCAGCAACGAAAGCCCTGTGGCGTTGAGAAGCGCAACAACCAGTTCTTTGGCAAGTTTGCGCCAGTTGGAGTCGAGCCCCATGCTGCCGTTGGCGAGCGACTGAACTACGATTGCCGACGACTGTATTCCAACGTTTCCGCCCATAGCGGCAATCAGCGTCATAAAGAAAGCGAGCTGCGGATAGGTTGATATGTTGCCCTCGAAGAGCCCGATTACACGAGAGCCAAGCAGCCCGCCAATCAATCCGATGAAGAGCCACGGAAGTCGTGCTCGCGTTAGTCGCCAAACGCTGTCCGACGCTTCAACGTCGTCCGTGATACCCGATGCCAGCTGGTAGTCTTTTTCGGCTTCTTCGCGAATCACATCCACTACGTCGTCAATTGTGATGCGCCCCACAAGCCGCCCGATACTGTCGATAACAGGCAAAACTACAAGGTTGTACTTTTCCATGATGTTCGATACCTCTTCGGACGACACATCGGCACGTACCGAAATCGTATCTTCGTCGTAAATATTCTTAATCAGTGTGTCGCCATGACTTAACAGCATGTTTTTCAGCGAAAGCGTACCTTTGAGCACACCGTCGTTATCGACAACATATACATAATATACTTCGTCCACGTCTTTTGCCTGACGGCGCATACTGCGCAGGCAGGTAACGATGTTCCACGACTCTTTAACTTTGATTAACTCCTTTGCCATTAAGCCGCCTGCCGAGTCTTCGTCGTAGCTGAGCAGGTCAACGATATCGCCTGCCGCTTCGATGTCGCCCATGAGCGAAAGAACTTCGTGCTGCCGCTCTTCGTCGAGTTCCGACACAACGTCGGTGGCGTCGTCCGAATCCATTTGGTCGAGGAATCTTCGTGCAATTTCTTCGCTCGGAAGCACTCTTAAAAACTCGTTACGGTCGTCTTCGCTAAGTTCGACCAGTACATCGGCGGCTGTTTCGTCGTCAACCAGATAGTAGAGGTATTTTGCTTCGTCGAGCGTGAGTTCTGCGTAGATTTCGGCAATATCGGCGGGGTGAAGTTCGTTGAGTATCTTGCGTAGCGTAATATCGTCTCTTAACTCAATCAAATCTTTGAGCCTGTCGACAAATTCTCGGGTCAGTTCAAATGTTATCATCGCAATGAAGATTAAAAAAAATCAAAAAAACGGGTTTAATGTTTCGGGGTCGATGTTGAACAGTATGCGGGCTTTAAATATTTTGTTATGAACAGTACATCGGTAAAAAATATGATGGCATTATGTTGCCTTACGGAACAATTAACTTTCTATTCTGGGCTCTTCACTCTCAACAATATGTTCTTCAATTAATAATGTTAGTTCCTGAAAACCCGAAACCGACAGCTGTTCGGGTCGCAATCCGAATACGGGCAGATGTTTTACGGCTTCGAGGTTAAAGGGGAGTTTTTGCAAACTGTTTCGCAATGTTTTGCGCCGCTGATTAAAGGCTGCCTTTACTGTTTTGATAAAGAGTTTTTCGTTGCAGGTGAGTTGCTGTACACTGTTGCGCGTCATGCGGATAACGCCCGATTTCACTTTGGGCGGCGGCGTAAAAACATGTTCGTCAACGGTGAAAAGATATTCGATGTCATAGAACGATTGCAGCAATACGCTCAATATGCCGTACTCTTTTGAGCCGTGCGGCGAGGCAATCCGTCGTCCCACTTCGCGCTGAACCATCCCTACAAGCGAAGTTACAAGATGGCGGTTATCGAATGTTTTGAAAAATATCTGGCTCGAAATGTTGTACGGAAAATTGCCGATAATGGAACATTGTCCTTTGAATATATCTTCTATCCTGATTTTCAGAAAATCTTTTTCGATTAAGTGTCTGCCTGTTTCGGGATAATGCTCGAGCAGATAGAGGATTGATTCGTGGTCAATTTCGACAAAACGCACATCCAAGTCATCGCGTTGGAGCAGATAGCGCGTTAGCACGCCCATTCCCGACCCTACTTCGATTACCTTGTGGGGCGGTGTTTGCAGACTTTCGACAATGGTGCGGGCAATACCCGTATCGTTGAGGAAATGCTGCCCCAGATATTTTTTGGCTTTTACTTTCTTCATTATTCATTGCAACGATTTTGGTTAATATTGCCCGATATGCGTATTTGCTACACTATTTTCGGAAAAAGCGTGCAAAGGTAGAACTTTTATTTGAAATGTTGGAGGTTTAAGTGAGAAAAAATGATTAAGCTATCAACTCTGCATTGATAAGCATGCTGTGCAGTTGCCCATGCGTTGCTTATACTTGTTCGTGCATTAGAACTCTTCGGGAAACTGTCAATATCTTTTTTGATTTCGCTTTCGCGAATGTTCTATCCGGCGTCATGGATGTTTTACCCGGCGCTACGGATTCTATCCGAACAAACTTGAATTGGCTCCGAAGTATCTCGGATAAATGTGAAAGATGAAGCGGCATAATCTTATACTGTTTTGATATTATAACCTCATGTTACGCAATTTATCACCACATGGTGTGAGTGTCTGTTTTTTTATTTTCTGTACCCTTTTCCAAGTTGGGAAGATATATTTATTAACAGATGTTACGCAGCACATCTGTTGTGT
>JAITVO010000161.1 GCA_031285765.1 Cytophagaceae bacterium
TCAAGGCGTTAAAACTTTCAACAGTATACATCTCGACTTTCGTTTGCACCGGCGGGAACAATCTCGGTGTAGGGCTTCCAATGATCTGCCATGACCGGGCCGACGGCGAGTTTTCCGACACTGCCCCACAGCTTCAATCCGGTTTTCGTTCCTCGACTACCAACCTCGAAATCAACGTACTGCCGGTCGTTTCGACTGATACAAGTCCAAAACCGTCGGCAGTTTTTTTCGACCGATATATGTGTGCAATTCATCCAACTCCATCACTTCCACCGGTTTGTCATTGCGAACAGTTTCGACTTGGGCGCCAAATTTTCTGATCCAGTGATACACCGACACGTGGCTGACGTTCAAAATGCGGCCGATCGAACGAAAACCGAGTCCTTCCAAATATATTTGCAAGGCTTGACGTTTTGTGCTTTGGCTGCGCTCGATCGACTTTATCAACACGGTGTAATTCCGACCTCAATCTTTGCATCTGCGATGCTGAACTCCTTGAATTTTATCGCTCTTAACATGGCGCAAACTACCGCAACGGGGACAATTCATATTGTTTTTGACTACAAAACTACACAAAAGATACCTAACTAACAAACCCGGATTTTCCAGCCAAAGAAACAGCTCTTTTCTGATTAAAAATTCACTCGGGCAAACACTGTACAAGCCTGTATATTCGCCGCAGAAAAGCCAGTTTTCACAGGTTTCTTCTGTTAGCTCTTAATCCACTTTAACATAGACGTACAGCACTCTCTGCTGTTTTCAAACTGCCAGTAATCTGCCGCCTGCAGATTAAGCTGATGTATTACAGATACATCAAAGATTTTTTTTGAAAAATCAATTCCAATAAATAATACTTTTATCATTCGATTATCAGGATTGATTTAACCGAAAACTGTTGTGTACTAAAACCTTAAATGGGCTAATAATCTGATATTCTATTCAGTGTCCTCAGTTTGACTGACAGTGATCTTATTCCGCAGATAGACTTTAATGTCTTGTTATGAAAAAAGTGTACCGCTGTCAGTCGGTTTAATCTCCCTTTTTTACAACAGGATATAATCCAATTCAAAAAATGCAAAATAGGGATTAAATGTGCCTTTACCAATGGTTTCCCAATGGTTTTCAAGATATCTAAATGAAAATCAGTTAGAAAATACTAAATAACACAATTTGCTACTTATAGATTATATACGATACAAAAGGTCAATTTCTTAACTTTGCGGCGCAAACACCCAAAAAAGGACTGACCATGGTTACAAAAACTGTTGCGATATACGTATTTTTTGATGATCTATTGAAATCTATCAACCACAAAGAGCCTGAAAGTCGTAAAACCAGTGACGCGGAAATCATTACGGTAGTTCTGCTTGCTGCCCGGTATTTTTCAGGCAACACGGAGAAGTCTGTCTGTTTTGTCCGTTCTACCGGATTGATGCCGGGCATGCCTTGCAAAAGCCGCTTCAACCGCAGGTTGCACAATATAGGAGAGTTTCTTAGCCAGCTCTTTTTCTATACAGGCCAGGCGATAAAGGATATGAGCCTTGAAACCACTTATAGCATCAATAGTTTTCCAGTAGAAGTTTGCCATAATATACGCACAGGCAGGTACGGGATTGTCAAAGGAGAACAATACAGGGGCAAATGTACATCCAAACGTGTTTATTTCTATGGTTTTAAAGTTCACATGATCGTTACTTCGGATGGTATTTCCGTAAAATTTACTTTTACAGCAGGCAGCATACATGACATTGACAGAATAAAACAATTGCCGGTCAACCTGCCCGATGGAAGTGAACTTCCGGCAGATTTCGCCTACACTGACTATTTGCTTGAAGATATGCCGGCCGATAATAATATTTGCCTGAAAGCTGCTAGGAAAAGTAATTCAAGGAAGCCTCATTATTCTTGTACGGAATATCTCATATCTGTTCACAGAAAGCGGATTGAAACAGCTTTTAGTGATATTACAAAGCATTTTCCTAAGAAAATTCATGCCATCACTCAAATGGGGTTCCTCATTAAACTTATTGCTTTCATTTGGGGATATACTTTTGATAAAATTTACAATCTATAGATAGCAACTTGAAGTAATTAATCTCTTTTTCAACATTTTCTATGCTGAAACAAGACAATAATTCCGCTGTTTTTCTTTTGTTTATCATTCTTTTTATGACGACTATACGCAACAAAAAATACAACTTATTTTAAAATTATCAAAATTATTTTACCTCCTTATCTTGCCAACTTTGCACTCAACTCTTTCAACCGCTTTGCGGCTTGCTGATTATCCACTTTAATGTACCGCATAAATACTGCCGGACTTTTGTATCATATCGGCGCATCATTAAAGGGTTTGGGTAAAAAACTCTTTGCATTCTCAAGAATGGAAATGCAGGCAAATAAATTTTTGCAGGGTATTTGATTCTTTTGTATCTTTGCCCCCGATAAATATCATCATTTAAATAAAAAGACCACGCCAATAAAATATTCCGTAAACGAAAAAGGTCTAATCCTTTTGTATAAAATCCGTACAGGTTTTCCTGAAAACGAGTACAGTTTTTTGGACATAGGCATAGAGCGATTTTTAAATAAGAGATATAAATGTTTAAGTAAAGAGAATTTTTGAGCCCGAAAACAACATTGCAATCAATGAGCATTAAAAAAGTCATATCGCTTACGTTTCTTGTGCTTGCCAGCATGGTTATGCTGGTGCATTTGTTCATTCCGCATCATCATCACAGTCAAAATTCGGTTGCTGTTTGCACAAATCATCATGAAGATACGGATGCAGACAATCACTGTCAGGATGCCGTTGATGACTGCTTTATGCAACAGGCGTATGTTAAGAATATGGAAGATAATCGGCTGACATTTCAAACGCCTGACTTCGCCCTAACGCTTTGCTATTTATCCCTGTTCGCCGAAAATTTAATACTGCCGATTGATGATGACTGTTTGCCATTCAAACAGAAGCCATTTTCACCACTTTTTTATACTGATTATGTTTCTCAATCTATTGGACTAAGAGCGCCTCCCGCCTGCTGGTTTTATCTGAACTGTGATTTATTGTGATTTTTATGATTTATTGTGATAATAACTCTCGCATTAATCAGGTCAATCGTATCAGTAATTGCTGTTCATACCATCATTTCTATTTGTAAACATAAAATCAATATTTAAAATGAAATCAATATTTTTTGCAATAACAACAGTTATAGTGTTAGGTCTGGCTTCATGCGGTGGCAGAACTTCAAACGACCACGACCACAATCACGAAGACGGTTCGGAGCATAACCACGACCACGCCGCCGAAGAACACGAACATACGGCTGATGACCACGATGATGAGGTTGACGCCGATGAAAACCCCAATGTGGTGGTTTTTACCAAAATGCAGCAGGCAAAAATCAACTTTGCTACGGATGAAGTCCGCAGTGAACCGTTTGGGCAGATTATCCGCACAACGGCACAAATAGTACCTTCGCCAAGCGATGAGCGGACGATTATTGCCAAAGCAGGCGGCACGGTGTTTTTCAGCGGTATCATTGCGGAAGGCACGACTGTTACCGCAGATCAGCCGCTTTTCAGCATTGACGGCAATGCAACGGCGGATAACAGTCTTGCTGTGCGTTACGCCGAAGCCGAAAGCGAATACAATCGCGCCAGAATTGAGTACAATCATAAAATTGAGCTGGCAAAAGATAATATCGTATCGCAAGACGACCTTTTGAAAGCCAAAACCGAATTTGCAAGTGCCGAAGCCAATTACAACAATTTGAAAACCAATTTTTCGGATGGCAGGCAAAACATCAGTTCGCCCGTTGACGGATTTGTAACCCGCGTGCCTGTGCAAAACGGACAGTATGTTGAGGCAGGGCAGCCAGTACTGGTGGTTTCGCAAAATCGCAATCTGCTTGTTAAAGCCGAGTTGCAGCCCAAGTATTTTGATGCGTTGAACAGTATTGCTTCGGCAAATATTCGTTTGCTCAACAGCAATTGCACCTACACGCTCGAAGAGTTGGGGGGTAAATTGCTTTCTTTCGGAAAATCAGCAGACGTGAACAATCCGCTGATTCCTGTTGTTTTTCAGGTAAGAGTAAATAATTATTTGCCCATCCATGCGGGCGGTTTTGTCGAAATGTTTATTAAAACACAAACCAACGCGCAAGCCCTTACCGTTCCCAACGAGGCGATTGTGGAGGAAATGGGCAATCTGTTTGTATTTGTGCAGCTCACGCCCGAACTGTTTGAAAAACACTTCGTACAAACGGGCGTAACCGACGGTATCCGCACCGAAATCAAATCGGGCATTGTGGCAGGTAATTGCGTAGTCAGCAAAGGGGCAATGCTGATTAAATTGGCGCAATCTTCGGGAGCTTTAGACGCTCATGCAGGGCATGTACATTAAAGCAATTAAGAACTAAGAGAATATGAATTTGCATATTGAAAAAGTTGAGCGTAATTTTTCGTACAAATTGCTTTTGCTTGCCGACGAAACCGTTGAGTTGGTTAACCGTTATCTTTTCGATTGCATGTTTATATGGCGAAAGTGGTGGAAAAGGAAGTGGGCGTGTTTTGTATAGACGAAAATACGATGGAAATTAAAAATATTGCCGTTGCATAGCAGAGGCAGAGTTGCGGCACAGGCTCGTGGATGATGACGGGAATAGAAAAGATTGCCGTTGCCAATAATTACAAAACAGTTATTGTAGGAACGGGTGATTGCAGCGTGTGTCAAATTTGGTTTTACGAACTGAATTGCTATGTACTATACGATGTAAAGAAAAACTTTTTTATCGACAATTTTCCCGAGCTGATTTACGAAAACGGAGTTTTGCTAAGAAGTATGGTGATGTTGAAAAAAGAGATAAATTTGCAGGCGAATAACGCGAATTTACACTGATAGCGACTTATTTGTGTAGATAGAGTTCGACTGGAGTACGGATATTTTTAAAGCCTGCCAGTTTGTAGGCGAAAAATGGTAATGTTTTCCAACACACTTCGCGAAGGCATTGTCCCCGTAATTGAGCGTTATGGACGAAATACTTTTTATTGGATTAACGATAGATACCGTTCGCAGGGGCGCTTCAGTATCTGTTGCACAATCCATAATTTACAAGTTATAATAAAAATTCATTTTCATTTTTTTTGAATGTTCTGTAATTTAAAACAGACAACATACATTCAAGGAACAACCATATTTGGCTTAAAATAGCCATTTTTAAGTCCGCAGCAGTGTTCTTCATGACATTTGCTGCGGTTTTCGACGGCGTGTCTTTCAGTAGCAACGGGCATTTTGCAAAGAAGTCTAATAAAAACATTCAAAACCTGATAAACCTCAAAAAAATATCTCTTATTATTATCTATCTTTGAAGCCCAAAATTGGAAACAATATTTTAAGATTAACCACTGTAAAAAAACAGATTATGATACACGAAAAACTGCTTAATCCAAAGAGCATCTTAGTAGTTGGCGGTTCCGACAACATCGAAAAACCCGGCGGAAAACTGCTGAAGAATATTATTGATGGTGGCTTCGGCGGCGACGTATTTGTTTTGAATCCCGGACGCGAAACGGTACAGAACAAACCATCGTTTGCCAATGTGGCTGACCTTCCCGGCAATGTTGACCTTGCCATACTTGCCGTTGCATCCAATTTGTGCGTTCCTGTTGTAAAAGAGCTTGCCGAAACCCGAAACACTCGCGGTTTTATCATTATTTCGGCGGGATTCAGTGAGGAAGGCGAAGAAGGAAAACGAATGGAAAAGGAACTTGCTGATATTATTAACGGTGTTGGCGGAACATTAATCGGGCCGAACTGCATCGGAGTTGTTACGCCATGTTACAACGGAATATTTACTTATCCGGTTCCGAAAGTAAATCCGCATGGGTGCGATTTTGTTACAGGGTCGGGCGCTACGGCGGTGTTTATTTTCGATTCGGCGCTGCCCAAAGGCATCTCGTTCTCATCCATTTTTTCGGTGGGCAATGGCGCACAAACGGGTATCGAAGAAGTGCTCGAATACTGGGATAATACATTTGATCCCGAAAAGAGTTCGAAGATAAAAATGATTTATCTCGAAGACGTTAAAAACCCCGACAAGATGCTGAAACATGCCTCATCGCTTATCCGAAAAGGCTGCAAGATTGCCGCCATCAAGTCGGGCTCTACGGATGCGGGCAAACGTGCCACGTCGTCGCACACAGGTGCAATGGCAAGCTCTGATTCGGCTGTGGAAGCCCTTTTCCGCAAGGCAGGAATTGTACGCTGCTTTGGTCGCGAGGAACTTACAACCGTTATCTCGGTGTTTATGTGTAAAGAAATGACGGGAAAAAACATGGCAATCATCACCCACGCCGGCGGACCGGGCGTTATGCTTACCGACGCTTTGGCTGCAGGCGGAATTTCCATACCTAAAATAGAAGGCGAGCATCACGACAAGTTGCTTGCAATGCTCAATCCGGGTTCGTCGGCGGCAAACCCCATCGATATTCTGGCAACAGGAACGCCCGAACAGCTTGGCAATGTAATTGATTATTGCGACAAGCAAATGGACGACATACAGGGGATGAGTGTTATATTTGGAAGTCCGGGATTGACGTCTATAGCCGGTGCATTGGACGTAATTAACCAAAAAATCGTGAGCAGCAGCAAACCCGTTTATCCCATTTTGCCCGCGCTTAACACAGCTCGCGAAGAGGTGATGGATTTTCTCGCCAAAGGGCATGTTAATTTTCCTGACGAAGTAACGCTCGGACGCGCCCTTACCACAGTGTACAACACGCCCAAGCCTGCCGAAGAAAAAATATTCTTTGATAATGTGAATATCGACAAAGCTCGTCAAATTATTGACTGTTGCGAAAACGGATTTCAGCCGCCGCACATTGTAAATCAGTTGCTCGAAGCCGCCGGCATCCCAACCGCAAAAGAAGGCACGGCGCAAACCGAACAAGAGTTGATGCAGCTGATTGGCGAAATAGGTTATCCTGTGGTGATGAAAGTTGTAGGACCCGTTCACAAGTCCGACGTTGGCGGCGTTACGCTCAACATCAAGTCCGACGAGCATCTCAAGTCGGAATACCAGCGCATGATGAAGATTAAGGATGTAACCGGCGTGCTTGTTCAAAAAATGGCTCAAGGCATGGAACTGTTTATCGGCGCCAAGTACGAGCCCAAGTTCGGGCACATCATGCTTTGCGGACTGGGCGGTATATTTGTAGAAACGCTTGGCGACATTTCGTCGGGCTTGGCGCCGCTCACACTGAATGAGGCTCACTCAATGGTACGTAACCTCAAAGCCTACCGCATCATCAAAGGAATGCGCGGAAAAGAGGGCGCCAACGAAGATAAGTTTGCCGAAATCATTGTTCGTCTCTCCACTCTGCTGCGTTTTGCGGTAGAGATAAAGGAAATTGACCTGAATCCCCTGCTGGGCAACGCCACCGACATCATTGCCGTTGATGCACGGATTTTGATTGAGAAATAAAAACACAGGCTGAATCACGATTCGGGTAAATATTGTAGAGACAGGGCATTGCTCTGTCTCTACGTTTTTTTAATCCGTCAACATTTTTATACCAATCCTATTACAAACAACCATTGTTTTTTTATATTTGCATCGCGAAAACAATATCTATTTGCGTGTTAAAACATGTAAAAACAATCCAACAGAATCAGTTACAAACTTCATTGCAAAATTGCTCATTAACGAAATACTTGCAAAAGATACAGTGTTGACGCTGGTTTACGGGACACGTCTTTTTTCCGACCATACGAATAACACAGAAGTGGGATTTGTTGATGCTCATACGGGTAACAAAAGCGGCACAGTACAGTTCAACGTATCAAGCCCCTCCAACAGTATTTATTATTTGCATGTGTACGATGAAGTGAATGGCACGCCTGAAGTGCAGTAAATTATTGTGAAACATTGAAAAGACAAAAAAATAATATAACCCCAAAATATCAGAAATAAACATGGAAAACACAGCATTTCAAAAAATCTACACAAAACTGACCAACATCACCAAAGCCACAGTAACATTAAAGGCTACGGGCGTGGGCAACGAAGAGATGGCAACCGTACACGGGCGTCCCGCGCAGGTAGTGAAGATTGTGGGCGAACAGATTACCTTGCAGGTTTTTGCAGGTACCGAAGGCATTCCTACCAATGCCGAAATCGTTTTTCTGAACCACCCGCCACAGCTAAAAGTTAGTGACGAACTGGCAGGACGATTCTTCAACGCTTATGGTGAACCAATTGATGGCGGACCCGAAGTGGAAGGCGAAACGCGCCACACCGGCAGTCCGTCCGTTAATCCCGTAAGGCGAAAACAGCCATCGCAACTCATTGCTACGGGAATTGCAGGTATCGACCTCAACAACACCCTTGTTTCGGGGCAAAAGATTCCTTTCTTTGCCGACCCCGACCAGCCTTACAATCAAGTGATGGCAAGCGTGGCATTACGCGCCAAAGCCGACAAGATTATACTTGGCGGGATGGGCTTAACCAACGACGATTATCTCTTTTTCAGAAATGTGTTTGAAAACGCGGGCGCGCTCAACCGCATAGTCAGTTTTATCAACACTACCGACAATCCGCCTGTTGAGAGATTGCTTGTGCCCGATATGGCATTGACCGCCGCCGAATACTTTGCCGTTGATAAAAACGAAAACGTACTGGTACTACTTACCGACATGACGCTTTACGCAGATGCTTTGAGTATAGTATCGAACCGCATGGATCAGATTCCGTCGAAAGACAGTATGCCCGGCTCGCTTTACTCCGATTTGGCAAAAATATACGAAAAAGCGGTGCAGTTTCCAGCAGGCGGATCCATTACCATCGTAGCGGTAACAACGCTTTCGGGCGGCGATATTACGCACGCCATTCCCGACAACACGGGATATATTACCGAAGGACAGTTATTCCTGCGGCGCGATTCCGAAATCGGGAAAGTAATTGTTGACCCATTCCGCTCACTGTCGAGGTTGAAACAGTTAGTTACAGGCAAACAAACCCGCGCCGACCATCCGCAGGTGATGAATGCCGCCATCCGTCTGTACGCCGACGCCGCCAATGCGCGAACCAAGCTCGAAAACGGTTTCGACCTTACAGATTACGATGAACGGACACTTGAGTTTGCCAAAGAGTATTCCAATGAACTGCTTGCTATCGACGTTAATGTGGACACAGATATGATGCTTGATATTGCGTGGTCATTATTCCGAAAATACTTTACAAAGGCAGAAGCCGGTATTAAAAAGGAGTTTGTGGAGAAATACTGGGCAGAATAAATTTAGGGAACCTCTAAAAACTCAAAGTTCGAGGCTTGCGAGGCGATAAAAGCGCAGTTTACATGAACGTAAATGAGCATTTTATCGTCCGAAGCATAACGAAGAAATTGGAGTTTTTA
>JAITVO010000223.1 GCA_031285765.1 Cytophagaceae bacterium
ATGCCCATTGTTGATTCTGTTTGCAAATCAATTTTGGTTGAGTATATACATTCCTTTTTATTGGTATAACATGGCTGGGTTTGTTTAATATACTCAAACAGAATTGATTTGCGAATAAAAGCAGCAAGGGGATTAATCCCCTTGTCAATAACTAAAACTGAACAGATAAAAATGGAATCCGCTGTTATTAGCCAACCATTTTTGTTTGAGTATAACAGGGTGAGGATTGCAGTGAGAATTGTATAACACAGCGCAATAAACCGCACCCCTGCAATGGAATGTACATTTGCGCAGGGGCGCGGTTTATTGCGCCATGTTATGCCGCCACCATATACCGGCAGCAGGTATTCCGATAAAACCAGATTGTTGTTAAATAATATTAATGGGGGGGGGGGTAAAATTAACACTTGCTTTACAGAAAGGAGTTCTGTAAAGGTGAAACAGTGTTGTATATGTTGCTTGGCAAGTGTTCATAAATAATTTTCAGGCGCGGCAAAGATAGATGAAATTTATATCGTAACAAAATGTTATACAAATTATTTTTGCTTTGGTTTCTACCGGCATATTGTCCCGTTAGGGATGGCGGCTAATGATTGCTGGAGGGCAGCCGAAGCAATCGGAAACAATGCGTGTGGATTGCGTCGTTCTGTTGCAATGACGGGTAACCCCGTCCCGTTAGGCATGGCTGTTAAGTTCTAAAGATGATTACCAGCCTTTAGCCCTTTCAGGGGGGATTCATGGGGTTCCATATTGTATTTCGCAATATCCGTAACTGAACAGAAAAGGGGGATAGAAAATAACTCCTTCCCCCATCTCTTATACCCAAACAAAATTGATTTGCGAATAAAAGCAACAGAAGCAACAAGGGGATTAATCCCCTTGTCAATAAATAAAACTGAACAGTTAAAAACTGGAGTTCTCTGTTATACTCAAACAGAAAATGAATTGCAAACAGCAGAGGCTTCATGTACTGATTCAACCGCCATCCAGAATCAATTTTGGTTGATATACATATTTATCCATATCGGGACGAGAAATACACGGGCTGTATAACAAACAGGGGCGCGATTTATCGCGCCCCTGTTTGTTGTTACGGTATCACTGCGCTTATTATTGTGCCCCACTGCCCCGATTTGCCTTTGCTGTTTTCGTATCGCAAACAGAATACTGCCTTTTTGCCGGCATCCTTTTTATCGAATACAAACAGCTCCTTTTTACGGCGCGTAAAAAGGCTGCTTTGCAGCATATTAACATCGTCGGGCGCGGGCGCATCAAACGGAAACACTCCATATACAACCTTTACGCCATAATTGGCGCGCTTGTCGTAGGGCGAGCCGTCGGCATGTGCAATGTGCAGCTCAAGTGCGCCTTCGTTAAGATACTTTACGGTTGCCGTAACCATCCCTACGGGGTCGCCAACAGGTGTGGGTTTGGTGTCGCGAATGTGAAGACCCATGATGCGGCGGTCGTCGTCGGTAACAAACGGGTTGCGGATTATCATGCCCTGAATAATGTCGCGCACCTCTTTTTCAATGCTTTTTCGCATATCGTTTCGCGCTCCAATATCTACCTTGCTGCATGTTGGATCTTCGCATCTTGCAACTAAGCGTTCAAACTGTTCAAAACGCTTCGTAAATTCGTCGTCAAACGCGATAATACGCCACCTTTCGCCATTTGTCATTACATAGCTAATCTGTTTTTTAAGCCAGTTGCAAAATGCAACTGCATTGTACGGAATATAATTTCTACTTCCTCCAGTCATTGTTCATTAATTTTAAATTATACATATTTGTTTTTTTACTGATATTTGCGTGTGAAAGTGCACGGCTTTGCATATAAAAGTGCACGGCTTTGCATATAAAAGTGCATGGCTTTGCATATAAAAGTGCATGGCTTTGCATATAAAAGTGCATGGCTTTGCATATAAAAGTACGGTTACAGCACGCGAAGATGTATCCCAATAAAGTCAGCAGACTATTAATACTTTCCTTGCAGAAAGGTTTTTTGCAAATGTCAAACTGTGTTTTATATGTTGCTGTGCAAGTGTTCATGTTTTTTTTGCGTGGCAAAGGTAATTAAAAGTTTATAATGTCAAAAAAAAACGGATATTTTTTTTTCAAAAAAAGAGAATACCTCTAAAGAAACTGTTCCCGCTTGTTTTTCAGTTACACATATATTACCTTTGCCGGCTGATGGATAAAAAAGTGTTACTGTTCAGGAAAAAAATAATTTACACTCAACAGAAAATGAATTGCAAATAACAGAGGTTTATGTTGCTGGTTCAACTGCCATCCTGTACCGGCAATGGGGCATGCCCCATTGTTGATTCTGTTTGCAAATCAATTTTGGTTGAGTATAACCCATTTCATAAATATTATGAGTACAAAATATTCGCATTTTAATAAATTGTGCATCAGGGCACATCATATATTTTGTGTTTTACTCTTTCTTTTTGTTCTGTTAGGGAATACAACGCTGGCTCAAACCGTTGTAAGCAGGTTACGAACAGTTACTTTATATTCGGATTCAACAATACTTGTGTCAAAAGCAGGCGAACCTGCTGCAAAAGAAGCCGTTGCCCGCTACTTTTACGGCAACGATCAGGTTGTTGTTGCCAATGGCTCAATAATCGACATCCGGTTAACCGAACGAAACCGGAAGATAAGGCTGCGCAGAGGTAAGAACGAAGAAGGAGGAACCGTGTTGCCTGTTTCGCTGCTCCGTATCGGAATGACCGAATCCGAAGCCCTCTCCATGGCAGGCAAACCCGATGCAATAATGCACGGCGCCGACTGGTATTACACCAAACGCCACCGCGTGGAGCTTAGCAACGGCAAAGTAACCAAAGTAGATTTGCACATCAAGGCAAACCTCGAAACGCTCGACTGGGTACGCCTCAACTTTAGCAACGGCAGCCTGTTGCTGATGAACATTACCATCGCGTTCATCATGTTTGGCGTGGCTTTGGGCATCAAATTGAGCAGTTTTAAAGAACTTGCAAAAAATCCAAAGCCCGTGCTGGTAGGCATACTGTCGCAATTTGCGCTGCTTCCGGCGCTAACATTTGTACTGGTGCTAATACTCAAGCCAAGTCCGAGCATTGCAATGGGAATGATACTGGTAGCCGCCTGTCCGGGCGGAAATGTTTCAAATTTTATCTCTTCGCTGGCAAAAGGCAACATGGCGCTGTCAGTCAGCCTTACCGGCATTGCAACACTGGCAGCGCTGTTTATGACGCCGTTTAACTTTGCCCTGTGGGGCGGGCTTTATTCGCAGGCTTCGGATTTGGTAATTCCGTTTAGCATCGACATATATGAAATGCTCAAAACAGTTTTTATCCTGCTTGGCATCCCCATTGTACTTGGAGTTTGGTTTGCAGGCAAATTCCCCGTTATCACCCAAAAAATACAAACGCCAGTTAAATATCTTTCCATCATCATTTTTATTGGATACGTAGTGGCAGCGCTGGCATCGAACATCAATTATTTTTTTCGCTACATTCACCTCATATTATTGATAGTTCTTCTGCACAATGCTTTGGCATTTGTGAGCGGGTACAGTTTTGCATCGCTTTTCAGGCTGCCCGATGCCGACCGTCGCGCTATTACCATCGAAACAGGTATCCAAAACTCCGGCTTGGGGCTGGTATTAATATTCAATCCAAACCTTTTTAATGGCCTTGGCGGGATGGCTTTTATTGCAGCATGGTGGGGCATTTGGCACATTGTAGCAGGTTTTGCGCTTGGCAGCTATTGGGCGCGGAAGCCGTTGAAAACAAAAAATGCGAATTAATATCCGGCTAAAGCCGATGCCGAAAACCGATTTTATTCACTCATGTTACGCAGCATTACTTTTGATAGCCTTGAAAAGGCTGAATCTTCATAACCGTGTGCAAATGTAGGGGCGGGGTTTGCCCGCCCAGCGCAGCTTGCGGCAAACAGACAATAGCACAGCTGCCCGCAAGGGCAGAACTTATACATTCACATCTGTCCTGCCCTTGCGGGCAGGGAAATTTTCGTATATTTTCCGTAAGCTGCGCTCCGCTTGCATACGGTTATGAAAATTAGGCTTTTCAAGCCAAGTGCATAACATGAGTTACTCTAACAGAACAGGGGAAACATAAACAGACATCAAAATATTTCTATTTTATACAAAAACAAAATCATCCAGTCTTATATTTAACATTTATTCCTTGCATTGTGTTTTTTTTATTGTACTTTTGCGGCGCAAAAAAACAGTTTCGCAAAACTAAATTTAAAAAATAATTTAAGAAATGAAGAGTAGATTTATTTTGGCAGCAATTGCCTTGAGTTTAGGAATCCTGTCCTGCGAAAAAAACATGGAAAATGAACCGGTGCCTGTTGAGCAATTCAATGCTGTAACCGAAGGTGCTGTGGTGCTGGGTGCAAAAATTGATGACCCTTACGCCATCCACAACATGGAAAAGGCGTATGCAAATTTAAAATCGTCAGAAAGTGTTCCTGATATGGAAATTTTGCCTACGCATAACTACATTCGTTTTCTTCCAAAGAATGAAGACGAACTTGCATTGCTAAAGTCCGATACAGCAGTATCGCTTTTTGACTTTCCATTGCATTACGAAATTACAGGCGGAACATCGTACCATGATCCCGACTTACCGGTTGACGCCATTACATGGCAATATACTGTGTTACCTTTGGATTATGTTTTGCCAAACATTGAACACGAAATACTGTATCAAGTTATGCTGCCCGAAAAAGATTCAAATATTTCAGGGAATAATTTAAAAACAACATCTGTTTTTAACGAAATCGAAAAGGAATCGTTCAGGATAACTGGCAATATCAACAGGGAAACAGATCCGGATGAAAATATAACCAAGGGACTTTTTGACAGATACAGACCATCAGGAAAAATACAGGTGTGGGAAGACGAATGTAAAAGATTTGTCCCTTTAAGGCAGGCAAGGGTGCAGGCAAGATGGGCAACCCATATAGCCTCGGGATACACTAATAACAATGGCGATTTTGCGGTGAACGATGTGTTTTTGTATGCAGTTAATTTTGCCATTAAATGGGAACGGGATGCGTATGATATAAGAGATGGTTTGCTTTTGCAGGCATGGTACAATCAGGATGGAAAGTCGAAAAGCTGGCATTTGAACATACGGGGAGGCAAATCGCAGCAGTATGCACACATTCATCTTGCTGCATTCCACATGTGCTACGAAAATCCTTTCGGAATAAAAACTCCCAAAGGATACCCAAATAAAATTAAAATATCATACCTTCATGAAAATGGAACCTATGATGGGTATTACTTTGGTAAAGAACTTAGTTTGGTGGGATTGTCAAGTATCTATATTTATGGATACGATGAAAATGGATATTATCAAAAGTCTAATATAGTGTTTAGTACAACGGTGCATGAATTGGGGCATTTGAGTCACTCATGCAAAAGTAATACTCACATAATCAGCTGTGCAAAGTGGATTCGCGAAAGTTGGGCAAGTGCAGTTGAATGGAAGTACACAAAAAATTATTACAGTCAGTTTTACCAGAAAACAGATTATGATTACAGGAATAGACAAAAATGGGTGTCAGGCTTTTATACCCCTGTATTTATCGACTTGATGGATGACTTTGACCAGTCTGATAATGGAAAATGCCCCTATTATCCTAATGACAAAATAGAACCCAAGCATGGCTACACGTTAAGTTACATAGAGAATAATATACTTACCCGTGTTGTGGGGCTTAACTCTTTGAGGAGTACATTAAAGGCATACAAGCCTGCATCGTCATCGCTTGTAACGGATGCACAGATTGATAACTTATTGATACTATTCACACCTGCTAACACAGATAAACATTAGTAAACCGAGGCTGTCCAAAAAGAACGCAAATTTCCGCAAAAACAACAATAAGCATTCGTTTTTAATGTGTTGATGTTCATCAAAATAAAATTTGTGATATTTGTGTCATTTGCGTTCAAAAATACTTTTGGGACAGCCCCATATTTAATCTTTTAAGACAAATAACTATGACTGCAAAATTATTTAAAGCAGCCTGTATCCTGCTCATCTCCTTTATAACAGCACTGATTGCGGAAAGCTGTGACCTCGGAGCAAAGTGTGATGCACTCACCTACTACGACTGTAATTTTAAATCGCTTTACTTGTGGCAGGCAGAAAATCTTGGCAGTGATCAAGCACCTGCACAGGTAGAACCTCGACGTGTATTACGCGAAAACTACGGTATTTATATGAGTTTTGAAATGAACATAGAAGTGCGTGAAGTGCAGCCTGTTGAACAGACTGCAAAAAGACAGCGAACAGAATCGCTGTTCATACAGTCGGCTTATGCTGTTGCCCCTGAATGCGATTTTTACACACAAAAAGACACCATTGAGTATATACAGATTTTTTCGGACAGGGATTTTGATACATCCCATCCGGCAGGTTCCGATATTACCGACTGTTTCTACGCAACTGAACATTACACATCTGAAAATAACGTATCCGTAAACGATTATTTGAACGAACTCGTAAAATATTATTCAAGGGTTGATATAACTTGGCCTGTAGGCGTTTCGTTGTACTGTATGCCAAAAACGCCACCCGATGCGGGCGAATATACCTTTACGGTTGTAGCACAGCTGTCGGACGGGCGCAGGCTGGAGCAGTCAATAAAAGCCGTACTGGTATGATGATGTTTTTATAAACCTGCTCCCTGTTTGTTTTCATCAAAAAAGGCTGCCCACACAATTCGGGCAGCCTTTTTTAATATTCAATTAACACAACTCTCAACAGTTCTTCAGTCGCTTTGCCATTGCAAGCGCTAATTCACGGCATGCAAGGTATTTTTCTTCCTTCAATGCCTGCTTTTCCTCAACCGGTATGCCCACCTGCTCCCAATTTATGGCAGAGGCAAACTCGTTCAGTTTTTTCACCGCTGCTCCAGCCCATGTACATGAGCCGAAAACGCCGATATAACGATTCTTAATGCCGGTGTGCAGCAATTTTGTAACCAGCGCTTCCATATTGGGATGCAACTCGTTGTTATAGGTAGGGCTTCCCAAAATCACACTTCTATAACGGAAAATATCGGAAATAATATACGAAAAATGTGTTTTTGAAACATCGTACATTCGTATTGCTTTAACACCTTCTTCGGCAAGTTTGCGAGCAACAGTTTCCGCCATCTCTTCGGTGTTGCCGTACATCGAAGCGTAAGCAATCACAACGCCTTCGCCCGCCTCGTAACGGCTCCACCGGTTGTACAGGTTCAGCACTTCGGGTATGTGCTTGCGCAGAATGGGACCGTGCGTTGAGGCAATCATTTTTATATCAAGTCCTGAAAGTTTTTCGAGCGCTTTTTGCACGGGACTTCCGTATTTGCCTGCAATATTGGAGTAGTAACGGCGCATTTCGTCCTCAAAGGTGGCAAACTCCATTTCGTCGTCAAAAATTCCGCCGTCGAGCGTACCAAAACTTCCGAAAGCATCGGCTGAGAACAATATTTTTTCCTCCTGCACATAAGTTACCATTGCTTCGGGCCAATGCACCATTGGCGTCATAAAAAACTGAAGGGTATGATGTCCTGTATTCAATGTTTCGCCTTCTTTCACTTCAATCAGGTTATTGGTGATGCCAAAATAGCCGTTAATCATCTCCAGTGTTTTTTTGTTTCCGATGAGCCGGATGTCGGGATAAAGTTTGGCAATAATTTTAACCGAACCTGCGTGGTCAGGCTCCATGTGATTGATAACAAGACGGTCAATTTTGCGCCCTTTCAGCACGGCATCAATCTTCTTCAGGAATTTATCAATCTGCCCCACTTCAACAGTATCAATAAGAGTAATCAAATTGTCGTTAATCAAATACGAATTGTAGGCAACACCCTTATCAAGGGGCATCAGGTTTTCAAAAAGCGCAGTGCGACGGTCGTTCACGCCTGCATAGAATATATTTTCCGACAGTTTTACGGGTATATACATAATGATGTGTTATTTAAATCAGTCAAAATAATTTTCGATTGCTCACTCTTTTGGGGAATAAACAGCCGGTTTGCCTTGCGGCGATAAACATTGTGCCCAAATATTACTTTCTTATTAATAGCCAAACATCGCTGTATTTTTCATAGTTGTTGCGAATTTGGGCAATCCGGTTTCGCGCAGCTTTTTCGTCGTTGTACGCAGCCACCGAAACGCGAAACAGTCCGTTTTCGTTTTCGAGAATAACGGGCGCAAAACTCTCCTTCGTAAGCGAAGTCCTGAAATTACGTGCATTTTCAACTACTTTGAATGAGCCGATGATAACATAGTAGCCGTAAACCACATCTTCCTGATCGATGGTTCGTACTTTTTCTTCGCGAACGGTAACTTCTTTCACATAAGGCGAAGCGCTGTCGTCGAATCTCGACGACCCTTTGCGGCTGCTCCCGCACGAGCTCGCGAGAATTGCCAAAACAGCAATCAGAAATAATTTTTCCCTGTTCATAGTCATATTTTTTGAGTTATTGATTGATGAAAATCGGCGACAAAGATAAATGTTCCGAACATTATTTCACGATTTATTGTTGCAATCTTTCGCATTTTTATTTTTTCGATAAAATCTTTCAACTTTTTGTTGATTGCAAACGCTTGTTTTACAGCAATCGTGAAATATTTTTTTATTTATATACCTGATAAGCGCTACATTCATGAATGTTTTTTTATATCTTTGCAACGCGAAAAAGGGTCCGGTAGCTCAGCTGGATAGAGCAACTGCCTTCTAAGCAGTAGGTCATGGGTTCGAATCCCGTCCGGATCACACCGCCAGAATAAAGTATAGCGAAAAAAGTTAATATTCTGTGAAG
>JAITVO010000265.1 GCA_031285765.1 Cytophagaceae bacterium
ATGAAGTCAGGAATAACAAAAAAAGAAAAAGTGCTATCTTTGCACGAAAATACTGCTACGCAGTAATCATTATATCTATTTCCCGAACATATCTATTTAAAAATTAGAGAATTAAACAACATTCAGTTCAGCACTCTCAATTCTCCGTTCTCCTCCTTTTCCCAATCACCTCTGCGCTAATACTCACAACCATCGTAATCACAAACAGGATGCAACCTAACAGGAACAGCGACTGATAGTGCGCTCCGCCCGACGGCGCTTCGCCCAGTTCGGCGGCTACGGTGGCAGGAATGGTGCGTATTGGCTCAAAAAGCGAGTGCGGCATAATGGCGGCGTTGCCCGTTACCATGAGTACAGCCATTGTTTCGCCGATTGCACGACCAATGCCCAACACTACGGCTGCCGATATGCCCGACGCCGAATAGGGAACGACTACTTTATAGATGGTTTGCCAGTGCGTGGCGCCCAGCGCCAGACTTGCTTCGCGCATGGCGCGGGGCGTGTTGCGCATGGCGTCTTCGGCAACGGTAATAATGGTGGGAAGCGCCATGATGGCAAGGATAAGGCTTCCCGTAAAGGCGGTTTCGCCCACAGGCAGATTGAAAATCTTTTGTACAATCGGAACCAAAACCACCAGCCCGAAGAATCCATACACTACGGAAGGGATCCCTGCCAGTAGTTCGATGGTTGGCTTCATCAGTTTGCGGACACGCTCCTGTGCCAGTTCCGACAAGTAGATGGCAACGCCCAAACCCAACGGAAGCGCTATCAATATGGCTGCGATACTCACAAGCAGCGTCCCCAAAATGAGCGGCAGCACACCAAACAGCGGCGCAGGCGTGGCGGTCGGCAGCCATTCGCGTCCACCAAAGAAGTCAGCGATGTTGATATTTTGCATTGGCAACGTTTTTATGCCCGCCACATTCGTCGGGGCGTACTGCTGCGGCAGGTAGGCGATGATATTGGGATTTTCGACGATGACATGCCCCAGCTTTTCGGGCAGCAGCGCATAACCTTCGCCCAATTCTTCGTCCTGATAGAGATTAAAAATCTCCTCGAAGCGGAATATCATAATCTCCTCGCCGCCACCGCCTAAATCCTGCCAGTTGGTTATCTCGCCGTCGAATATTTTTTTGATTTCGGTAACGGTGAGGTGATCGGCAGTGTTCCGCGAATTTACATACAGCGCATAACCCTTTTCGACCGATGGCGAACTGAACAGTCCCAACCCTTCGCGAAACAAAAAGACAACAATCAACAGTATGGCAATGCTTGTAATGGCGCCGCTTGCGGTAAAAATACTTTCGATTATCCGCTCTGTAAACTTTCTTAATTGAAAATTGAAAGTTGAAAGTTGAAAATTATTATTTCGCACCCCTTTCATTTTAATATCTCCTCCTTTTCATTTCCAACTTTCAATTAAGCGTGATGAACCCCGTTTCTGCCACAATTTTCTGTCCCACATCCGAAAGAATATAGTCAATAAACGGTTTTACGGTTGCTTCCGATTTCGCCTCGTAATAATAATAGAGAGCGCGGACAACCGGGTACGTTTTGTTCTTGGCGTTGGCAACCGACGGCTCGGTAAATGTCTTGCCGCCGTCGTACGACACATGGATGGCTTTCACGGCTTTGTTCAAATAGGCAAGTCCGATATATCCGATGGCGCCTTTGGTTTGGCTCACCGATTGCACGATGGCACCCGTAGCAGGCATACTCATAATTCCGTTCACGAAGTTCTTGTTTTTGAGGACGCTCTCCTTGAAAAACTCATACGTGCCCGACGAGGTTTCGCGCGAGTAGGGGATATTCTTGAGGTCGTCGCCGCCCACTTCTTTCCAGTTGGTAATTTTTCCGGTAAAGATGCTTTCAAGCTGTTCGCGGGTGAGTTTGCCCACTTTGTTGCTCGGATGAACGATGATAGAGAGCGCGTCGTGCGCAATAATCACCTCTTTTACAGATTTTCCACCCTGTTGCAGCTTTTGCCGCTCGTCGAACTTGATTTTTCGTGACGACTGTGCAATGTCCGTTGTGCCCGCCAGTAGCGCCGAGATGCCCACGCCGCTTCCGCCGCCTGTAACCATAACGGCTGCCGAAGAATTTGACTTCATATAACTTTCGGCTTCCTTTTGCGACAGCGGCAGCACCGTGTCCGAGCCTTTAATCTTCTGCGCATTTACATTCAACATCAGCGAAAGCGCCACAACTGCAATAAAAACTGTACGTTTCATTTCTTTTTTGTTTATAATGAATATTTTTTTGTTTACGCTGCAAAAGTACATCGCAAATATTACAATAAGTTTTCAATTTTGTTACGAAATGGATAATAATAAGTTGGAAATTGAAAAACAATAGCGATTTTAGTATGGCTAATTTCGTAAAGTTGCTCTTTGTCGTAGCGGCGCCTTAAATTTTCGGCATTCACGCTCTGCATTAGCCTTGCTTAGATTGCTTCGCGTGACCGACTTCCCAACGCCCAAATGGTAGAGTTTTCTCGAATGAGTTTCCATTGCAACGATGAGATCACGAAGGCTTTCCCT
>JAITVO010000295.1 GCA_031285765.1 Cytophagaceae bacterium
TGTCATAGTAATAATCTTACTGAATTAGACGTAACAAATTTTTCGCAACTATAAATATTTGAATTGTAGCGTTAATCAATTAACCGAACTGCAAAAGTTGCAATGTCAGGAAAATAAACTGACCTAATTAAACTAAACAGACTGCGCTGCAAGTTTTAGATGCTGGTACGAATGAACTGACAAACTTAGATTTATCAGATTTGGATAATTTAGTGAAATTTAAGAATAATACTCGGTTTATGGATTTAGAAATGGAGGAAGATGATGATGGCAGTTACATTTGCTATATATCATCAAACAATCCTACTTTCTATCCGTTGTCTAAAGTCAACGGCAAAGCCTCCCTATCCTCGTCTTGTGGAGAAAGACTTCATTGCCGTCAGTTTTAGTTGACGGATAGCAGAAGATTCACATTTATAGGCTTTAGCCCAAAGTATGAAAATAATTTTCTACTACTGACCCGTATTATTTACTGATGTTATGCATTTTTTATAACACCGTTAAGCGTTGCAAAAATATATAATTGCGTAACATGAATCCGTCAGAAACTTTAATTTATTTGTTTTTTCCCTGCGCTTGAATTATCTTTGCCGCCTGTTGACAGTGCGGATGGCTTTAAATTATGCGTCGTGCTGTTGTTTGTAAAGAAATTAATTCAAAATCACAGCTTCATAAATAGAAATAATAAATGGCTGTAAAGACATTTTCATTTGGAGGAATCCATCCCGCCGAAAACAAACTGTCGGCAGAAAAACCTATCGAAACAGCACCTGTTCCGCAAATGGTATCGGTGCCTTTGGGTCAGCATTTGGGCGCGCTGTCGGAACCTGTTGTGCAAAAGGGCGACGGAGTAATGGCGGGGCAGCTGATTGCCAAAACGTCGGGATTTGTATCTGCCAATACCCATTCGCCTGTTTCGGGCAAAGTAGAGAAGATTGACGACGTGCTGGACGCATCGGGCTACCGACGCAAAGCCATTGTTATCAAAACCGAAGGCGACGAATGGATGCCCGCTATCGACCGCTCGCTCAATCTGGTAAAAGAAATCACACTTCAGCCCGACGAAATCATCAAACGCATTAGCGAAGCAGGAATTGTTGGACTGGGAGGCGCTACTTTTCCCACACATGTCAAACTCTCGCCGCCTCCTGGCAAGAAGTGCGAAATTCTTATTATCAACGGCGTTGAATGCGAGCCTTATCTCACAGCCGATCATCGACTGATGCTCGAAAAAAGCGACGAAATACTCGTTGGTGTCACCATCCTGATGAAAGCCCTCAACGTAGGCAAAGCCATTATCGGCATCGAAAACAACAAAAAGGACGCTATTCACAAGATGGAAAGCCTCATTGCGGCGTACAAAGGTATCGCAGTACAACCATTGAAAGTACAGTATCCACAGGGCGGCGAAAAACAGTTGATTGACGCCTGCATCGGACGTCAGGTGCCGTCGGGAAAACTGCCTATTGAAGTGGGCGCAGTGGTGCATAATGTAGGCACTGCCTTTGCCGTTTACGAGGCGGTTCAAAAAAACAAACCGCTGTTTGAGCGTGTAGTTACCGTAACAGGCGTTTCGGTTAAAAATCCGCTGAACCTGCTTACGCGAATCGGAACACCCATATCGACGCTGATAGAAGCCGCAGGCGGAGCGCCAAGCGATACCGTAAAAATTGTAGGAGGAGGCCCCATGATGGGAAAAGCCCTTACCTCGACCGAAATACCTGTTACCAAAGGAAGTTCGGGAATACTGCTGCTCCCCGCCCGATTAACCGAGCGGCGCGAGATGCAAAACTGTATTCGCTGCGCCAAATGCGTTGCGGTGTGCCCAATGGGACTCTCGCCTTACCTGCTTATGAGCGGCGTGCAGCGCGAAATGTGGGAACGCACCGAACAGGAACGGATAATGGACTGCATGGAATGTGGCTCGTGTAGCTACACCTGTCCATCGTCGCGTCCACTGCTTGATTACATAAGGCTTGGCAAGTCAAAAGTTGGCTTTTTGATGCGCTCACGAACCAAATAACTGTTGTAACATCTGATAATTAAAATAAAAATGGATAAACTCACAATATCTCCATCGCCGCATGTTCACAGTGGCGATTCGGTAAAACGAAACATGTATGGCGTCATCATTGCGCTACTGCCCGCATTGGCAGCATCGCTCAGCTATTTCGGGCTTGGAGCGCTCATTGTTACAGTGATCGCCATTGCATCGTGTCTGCTTTTCGAATACCTGATACAGCGCTTTTTGCTGAAAACAAAAACAACCCTGACAGACGGCTCGGCTGCCATCACAGGCTTGCTGCTTGCGTTTAACCTGCCGTCGAACCTCCCCGTATGGATTGTCATTATTGGCGCGGCAGTAGCCATTGGCATTGGTAAAATGACCTTCGGTGGTTTGGGCAACAATCCTTTCAATCCCGCATTGGTAGGGCGCGTGTTTTTGCTGATTTCGTTCCCTGTACAGATGACAACATGGCCAATGCCTGTCGTGTCGCGCCTGTCGTACATTGACGCAGCAACAGGTGCAACACCCCTTTCGGTGATGAAGAACGGACTTGCGGCAGGCAAACCTGTATCTGAAATCATGGCAGAACTTCCCACTTACGTGGATCTATTTTTTGGATATACAGGTGGCTCGGCGGGCGAAATTGCAGGCATTGCCCTTGTGCTCGGATTTCTGTATATGCTGTTCCGAAAAATCATTACATGGCACATTCCCGTTGTAGTAGTGGCAACCATCGCCGCCTTTACGGGAATCCTCAACATGGTGAATCCCGACCAGTACGCAACGCCCCTTTTTCACATCCTTACAGGTGGTGTTTTGCTTGGCGCGATATTTATGGCAACCGACTATGTAACCTCGCCCATGTCGAAAACAGGAATGATTATTTACGCTATCGGCATCGGTGTCATCACCGTATTGATACGTGTTTTTGGCTCCTATCCCGAAGGCATCTCATTCGCCATCCTTATAATGAATGCGTTTACACCTCTGATTAATAGATATGTGAAGCCGATGAAGTTTGGATGAAGGAGATAATATGATTATTTAGCACATTTCAGATAGAATGAATAGTATGGAGGCTAAACAAATTGCACATACCAACCCCTCTGGAAGCCGCGAAAAATGAGAAATGTTGAAAAAACAATTTGTACAGATTTCTACCAACATTTTGTCTCTAACAGAACACTGAAACATGAAATGAAATAAGTAGTACACAATAAATTCAATTGCTATAAAAGTTTTCACAACACTGTTAATGTCAGTATTTGCAGTTGCTGCCATTGCGCAGCGACCGGTTATTACGCTAATTTCAGATGTGAAACATTACATTTACTCTAATCTTCCAATTCCTCCAATGCAAATGTGTAGTTTGAATTGGAGGAATTGTACGGTTTGTTTTGTGGATTACAATAGTCACTTCATTCTATAAGTTAATAACTGCGTGTTAATTTAACACTTACAGCAATGAAGAGGATTGTACTTATGTTTTTATACAGCGCCATTTCAATGTAGTCTGCAACAACTATCTTTTTCGCGCAGAGCAGCGGCACAACAGGCGAGCTTACGTGGAATTTTAACAACGAAGCAGTAGTGCTCACCATTAGCGGCGAGGGGGCGATGCCCAGTTTAACTTCACCCATATTTGGGATCACCTGCATGATTTTACTACAAAAGTAGTAACGGCGGTGTTTAAAAAGTTTATTATTTTCATCAAATAAAATCGCCACAACAACCATTTTATTCTACTTTTTATTGTAAATTTGCCGCTTGAAAAAAGAATATAAATTAACCAACAGTTTTGAAACAAAATGAGAACTATTTTAATGATTACAGTTTTGGCGGCGACAGTATTGTCGTCGTGCAAACAAAAACAGGAACCAAACAACGCGATGCAACGAAAAGTAAATGATTTTGTAGAGGTGGAACTCACAACCGACATCAGCCATCTCACCGAAAACGAAAAAGCCATGCTGCCACTGCTCTTCGAGGCGGCACAACTGATGGACGACATTTTTTGGATGCAGGCGTATGGCGACCGCAGCAAACTCCTGAGCAACATTGCCGACACAGCTACTGCCGAGTTTGTAAAAATTAACTATGGACCTTGGGAACGCCTCAACGGAAACAAACCCTTTATCAGTAGCGTTGGAGAAAAACCTAAAGGAGCAGGCTACTATCCGCTTGACATGACGATTGAAGAATTCGAGGCGCTCAATGCCGACGACAAAACCGATCTTTATACCATAATTCGCCGCAAGGCTGACGGAACGCTGGAGTCGGTTCCATACCATGTTGCTTACGCCGAACAGCATCAGCGGGCGGCTGAACTGTTGCGCAAAGCAGCTGAACTTGCCGACTACGCAAATCTCAAGAACTATCTAAACCTGCGCGCCGAAGCGTTGCTTACCGACAACTATCAGCCCAGTGATATGGCTTGGATGGATATGCGCGACAACAACATCGACTTCGTTATTGGACCCATTGAAAACTATGAAGACCAGCTATTTAACTACAAAGCCGCACACGAAGCCTATATTCTTATTAAAGATATGGAATGGAGCAGCAAACTGTCGCGTTTTGTAGCGCTGTTGCCCACACTACAGCAGAGTTTGCCCGTAGCAGCCGAGTACAAAGCCGAAGTTCCGGGCAGCGACAGCGATATTGGCGTTTACGATGCCGTATTTTACGCCGGCGACTGCAATGCAGGCAGCAAAACCATTGCCATCAACCTTCCCAACGACCCCGTTGTACAACTCGAAAAGGGCAGCCGCAAGTTGCAGCTCAAAAACTCGATGCGCTACAAGTTCGACAAAATACTGGTACCCATCAGCAATCTTCTTATCGACGAATCGCAACGGAAGCACATCTCATTCGACGCCTTTTTCGAAAATACAATGTTTCACGAAGTAGCGCACGGACTTGGCATCAAAAACATTTTGAACGGCAACGGCACTGTGGGCGACGCACTGAAAGAAACTTCTACCGCCATCGAAGAAAACAAAGCCGACATACTTGGACTTTACATGGTAACACAGCTTGCGCAAATGGGTGAACTCGGCGAAAAAGATTTGATGGACAATTATGTTACATTTATGGCAGGCATTTTTCGTTCGGTACGTTTTGGAGCAGCTTCGGCGCATGGAAATTCAAACATGATTAGCTTTTATCATTTCGAAGATAACAATGCATTCACCCGCAATGCAGAAAACGGCACTTACAAAGTTGATTTGAAAAATATGAAAGCCGCCGTTAATTCGTTAGCCGAAAAAATACTCATCATGCAGGGCGACGGCAGCTATCAGGCAGCAATCGACCTGCTGGCTTCGCACGGAATCATCAAACAACAACTTCAGAACGACCTCAACCGCGTAAACGAAATGAATATTCCGCGTGATATTCGCTTCAAGCAGGGATTAGAGGTGTTAGTTAAGTAAAATTCAAAGTTCAAGGTTCCGAGTTTAAAGTTTAATTTACAATCATAAATTTTGAACTCGGAACTTTGTACTTTACACCTACTTTATCGCTTCAAACATCAATATTCCTGCTGCTACCGATACATTCAGCGAAGCGGTTTCACCTTTCAGGGGAATCGCAATCACTTTATCACACATCTTTAGCAGCTGCGGAGAGATGCCTTTTTCTTCAGAGCCAAAAATCAACGCGATGTTGCCAGAGTAATCAACCGAGCGGTAATCAACTTCTGCTTTTTCGGAAGCGCCAATAATGGTAAAGTTCAACTCTTTTAAGAATTTCAGCACATACCAAGGCTTAGCCGCTTTGCATACAGGAATCCTGAACAGCGCGCCAGCCGATGTTTTAATAGCATCGGCGTTAACGGGAACGCTTCCCTTTTCGGGAATTACAATGGCGTCAACGCCTGCCGACTCGGCAGTACGGGCAATCGCTCCAAAGTTACGCACATCGGTGATACCGTCAAGAACAATCACAAATGAGTTTTTCCTTTCTGCCACACGTTTATTCACGATGCCGGTTATATCGTGAAACTCAACAGGCGAAATAACTGCTACAACTCCCTGATGATTTCCCTGTACAAGCTTGTTAATTTTTTCGCCCGGAACATACTGCATTGGAATATCGTACCGTTGCGCAGTTTTGCGCAGTTCATTGAACAACTCGCCCAACAGCCCGTGTTTAACATATATTTTTTCGATGCTTTTTCCGCTGTCAATAGCTTCAATAATGGCTCTGATGCCATAAATCGTATTTTCTTTTGTCATTTGCGTTTCTCTGTTTTTTAATTTTGCAAAAGTGCAACTTTATAATCATACAGCAATACTATTTGCGTAAAAAAGTTCAAGGATCAAGACTTCAAGTTTTGAACTCAATTTTGAATATTAAACATCTTCGGAAAATAGAATGATGATTTTGGCTAAAGCCGACGGCAATAAAACAAGCCGCCTCAACCATTGCCATTGGCTTTAGCCAAAATTAACTCAATGAATAACCATTGTTACATTTTCCAAAAAAGTCTATTGAAACTTAAGTTTATAGTGTTCAAATTTGCTCCTTACCCTTTCTTTCCAAAATTCGTATCAATTTTCAGCAGCGCAACGGCGGTAAGCGGAACAATAGTACAAATCATTACCCATATAAAAAAATTGGTATAACCAATCAGTTCTTGCAGCCAGCCGGCAAACATACCCGGAATCATCATTCCCAAAGCCATAAAGCCGGTACAGATGGCGTAGTGCGACGTTTTTTGTTCGCCCTCCGAAAAGTAAATCAGATAAAGCATATACGCCGTAAATCCAAATCCGTAGCCCAACTGCTCAATAAAAATACAGGCATTGATAATAAAAAAGTTTTCGGTTTGTGTGTAACTCAAAAAAACAAACACAGCTGTAAGCATCAGCACACTCAAACTCATAGGCCACAGCCACTTTTTAAGTCCACCGCGTGCAGCCGCATATCCGCCCGTAATTCCGCCAAGTGTAAGCGCCACAATACCTACTGTTCCGTAAGCCACACCAACCTGCCTTGTTGTTAAACCCAAACCGCCCGCATTGCGAGCATCAAGCAGAAACGGATTCACTAATTTCAGCGCCTGTGCTTCCGAAAAACGATAGGTAAGCATAAAAAATACTGCCCTGCTCGCGTCCGCCTTTCTGAAAAACGACACAAAAGCGCCGCCAAAATCTTTCACAATACCTTTAACAGTAACGCTCAACGCCCGCCTATCGGCATCCGGCTTAGGCAAAACAACTCTGTGAAACAATCCGAACATCACAAACAGAGCAGCAAGCACAACAAAAGCAATCGTCCACGCCAGCCGGTTGTTGCCCGACAATCCTTTGAACTCAGCCGAACTAACCGTCGCAAGTTTCGCATCCAGCTGAAACGCAATGTATGCAGGCTTATTCCAGTTCGTAGCATCAAACGTCAGCCGCTCGCCCTTCACAATCGAAATACTTGCATCGCCCCTGTCTGGCGATGTGTTCAGCACAAACGTTTCCCCACGTTCAGGACATCGCGAAAGCCAAACAGCTGTCACGCCAACATTACCAGCATAATCCATCTCTACAACTTCCCGCTCTTCGCCAAAGCGGGCTTTAATCCACTTGCCCAGCGGACGCGAAACATTCGTAGTCCAGCGGCTTTCGCCGGATGATTGCGTGCCGACGGCAGTTTTATCCTCTTTTTGGTAAAAATTATTTTTCTGATTATGTTTGTCGATAGTTTCCAGAAACAGCCTTACCGAATCCTTATGAACACTATCAGTTGCAATCGTTACCTGATTGGCGGATGTAACAAAACGCATATCACCGTCGTATTGCGACATCATACCATACATTTCGGGCCTCACTATCTGCTGCTCCAGACAGTGAGGCGAGGCTTCAACCGTAATCTTCACAGGCTCCATACCCGTAGCGCTTTCAATAGCGCCCGCAATTATAATCAGAATACCCTGTCCAAAAATAGTTGCCACACGATAGAATGTGCTTCGGATGCCAACAAATTTTGCCTGACTGTTTGTATCCAATGCCAGCATGTAAAAACCGTCGGCGGCAATATCGTGCGTTGCCGAACTGAACGCCAGCAGCCAGAAAAACGCCAGCGTTGCCTGAAAAAACAGCGGAACTGGAATCGTTAACGCAATACCTGCAAATGCCGCTCCCGTCAAAAGTTGCATTACAACAATCCACCACCGCTTTGTTTTAAGAATATCAACAAACGGGCTCCAAAACGGCTTGATAACCCATGGCAAATAGAGCCAGCTTGTGTACAGTGCGATGTCGGTATTCGAAACGCCCATGCGTTTGTACATAATCACCGAAACGGTCATCACCGCCACGTATGGAAGCCCTTCCGCCAAATACAGCGACGGTATCCACATCCATGGCGACCTCTGTTTTACGGTTTTGCCTTTCGGCGATGATAATACGGCGCTGGTTTTCGATTTCATTTATTGGCAGTCATATATAAAATACGCTAATTGAATAGCTCAAGCCTTTATAAACCACTTCGCGAACATACAATCTGGTTTTTGTATTTCAGATTGATAACTTTGTATTCGTTCCATGCTTGAGGGGCAAGCTGTTTGTAAAATGCCAGCAACTTTTCCATTCGCGTTTCAAAATCAACGGGGTTGCCTAAAAGCACTAAATGCTCGCCTACACGCGGCGTCAGTACGTAATCGTTGTTTCTGCGAATGTAAATCTGTTCAATTTGCGCATCCCAAAACGGGTTGTTTTTAATGAATTGAGCAACCTTTAAAAGATCGTCTGTATTGGTAGGAATTGCGCCATTAACTACTATTGTGCGTACATTAAAACGATTTGATGCAGGAATTTTATTGCCCGATTCATCGAGATAAAACGATGCGCTTCCCGAAAACACTCTTAAAATTGGCTCGTACTGCTGTACTTCAATGTTTACAATACCTTTGGCATTGTTGTAAATCTGACACGATTTAATGGCGGGATGTTTCTCAACTACAACTTCCATTTCATCAAAATTCATTTCGCGAACAGAACTGCCAATCAATTTCGGGTACGCCATTAAAAATGCTTTTCTGATTTCGGCGCTCGTAACAAAGCGGTTCGAGATACTGTCGATTACAGTAACATTAATCTCGGAACAAATCAAAGTTTTGTTTTTAAACGATATAATAATAACGGTTATATTCAAATAAAGGAGTATCAAAGCCCATTTTAGTATGCTGATATATTTTTTCATAGCTGTTGTCCGTTAAGTTCACCTTTTTAATCCGCACAAAATTAAGCACTATTTTTATACCACACAAATTATTCCATTTTTGCCGATAACTTTTCCTTTACACGAGCTACTTCTCTGTCAATATCGCCCGCTCCCATTGTAATAATTACCGTCTGCGGATGATTGACTGTGATTTTTTCTGCCAGCTCGCTTTTGGAACAGTAGCGGACGGGGATATTTTTCACCAGATCGCCAATTATTTTTGATGTAACACCCTCAATCGGCTCTTCCCTTGCGGGATAAATATCGAGCAGAATCAACTCGTCGGCTATGCCGAGCGTTTCGGCAAATTCGGTGTAGAAATCGCGCGTTCGTGTAAAAAGATGTGGTTGAAATATTGTCGTCAAGTGATGTTCGGGGTACATCGCCCTGACGCTTTTCAGCGTGGCGCGTATCTCTTCGGGATGATGAGCGTAGTCGTCGATGTAAACTAAGCTGGGCGTATTGATATGAATATCAAAACGTCGAGCGATGCCTGTAAACGCTGGCAGGGCAGCGCGTATTTCGTCGGCGCTGACGCCATTTACCAGCGCCATTGCGCAGGCGGCTACGGCGTTTTCAACATTGAGCAGTCCGGGTACGCCGGTCTTCAGGTTGCCAATGGTGGTCGCCGGCGTTATTAAATCGAAACGATAACCGATGCCGTCTCTACAGATGTTGGCTGCAAAATAGTCGGACGGACCGTTGAGCGAGTACGAAATAGTGTTCACACCACTGCCAAGTTTCCATCTTACCGGCAAATTGCTCTTTACGATGAAGTTGCCGTTCGGAACAATCCTTTCGCCAAAGGCGACAAATGCATCGGTAAGATTCCTTTTGTTTCCATAGATATCGAGATGGTCGGCATCGACCGACGAAACCAGCGCCGACTGCGGCGTAAGCATAAGAAAAGAGCGGTCGAACTCGTCGGCTTCCACCACTGCAAAGCGAGAGCGCTCATCCCACAGAAAATTGGTGTCATAATTTTTCGAAATGCCTCCCAGAAACGCCACGCATCCCAGCCTGCTTTGCCGGTAGAGGTGCGCCGTCAGCGTGGATATGGTTGTTTTGCCGTGCGTTCCTGCCACACACACGGCATTGAAGGCTTCGGTAATCAAGCCCAGCACTTGTGAGCGTTTTAGCACGCGGAAGCCATTTTCACGAAAGTAAGTCAGCTGCCGGTGCTGTGCGCTTACGGCAGGCGTGTAAACAATCAGCGTGGATTCGGGGTTGCAAAAACTGCTGTTGATAAGCGTATCCTCATCGGAGAACACAATTTGAATCCCTTCGCGTTGTAAAGCGTCGGTTACGGGCGACGGCGTGCGGTCGTAACCTGCCACTTGGCATCCTTTCAGACTGAAAAAACGGGCAATGGCGCTCATTCCGATTCCGCCTATCCCAATAAAAAATAGCTGTTTGATGTTGTTGAGTTGCATACCTGATGATTTCAAAATAACTCGCGACGGCAAAGATGATAAAAATATTCTGATATTTGATATTATGCTGTTCTTATAAGCCTAATTTTATTTAGTGTAAGTATCCTACATAAATTAATTGATACATTCTTTTACCACAAAGTTCGCAAAGAACGCACAAGGCTCACAACAACACAGTATCCTTTGTGAACAGCTTCGTGCTCCCTGTGGTTTGCCTTTAGTGTAAATTAATTTTTGATTCATACTTACACTATATTAATCATTATAAAAACCGACAATACACAATAAACAGTGCATATCATCGTTATTAGGATTGTTAAAAAATGAGTTGTCAACTTTATTATTAAACATGAAAATATCATGAGCATAGTATTTAACAAAGTGGAGCGAGCCAATCCACAGGACAGAACAAAAAAGAAATGGTACCCTGTACTGAGAACAGTCAGGAAAGTGAGCGAAAAAGAGGTGGCAAGAGAAATCGCCGACGAAACCACACTCAACAACAAAGAAGCTGAAATGGGGCTTTACCAGCTCGAAAAGGTTTTGATACGCAATCTTTTGTCGGGTAACAGTGTACAAATTGGTGAATGGGGTTCGTTTCACCTTACCTGCAACGGCGAAGGCGGCGATACCAAAGAGGATGTTAGCGCCAGCAGTATTAAAGGTTTGAACATCCGTTTTGTTGCAGGAAAAAGCTTGCGCGACGCCTTGAGTAACGCAACCTTTATTTCAGCCGAATCGCTGGTAACGGGTAAGTAAACATACAAACGCTTATGCAGTTACAGTGCGAGCGTTTGCACGCCATCGTTGCAGACGCTCGCAATTATTATGCGTGAACGTCTGCGCATCATCATCACGGACGTCTGTGTATTACGGTCGCGGACGTCTGCGCATCATTATCGCGGACGTCTGCGCGTTGTCATCATGGACGTCCGCAACAAGGCGCCGCGAGCGTCTGCGCAAAAACAATGCGAATGTCTGCACACAGGCCACACAAACGCATACAGTTATGATGTCCAAACTGTCGAATACTAAACCGCTATCAGTACCCCATGTTACGCAAGTACGAATCAAAAATTAATTTACACAAAAAGTAAACCACAGGGAGCACGAGGCTGTTCACAAAGGACACTGTGATGTTGTGAGCCTTGTGTGTTCTTTGCGAACTTTGTGGTAAAGGATTGTATCAATTAATTTAAGTTGGGTGCTTAACACAATTAAATAACTATAAACAGAATACTATGTTTTCAAAAATCATTGCTACCGAACTGAACATCGCCGAAAGGCAGGTATCGAATACTGTAGCACTGCTCGACGAGGGAGCTACGATTCCTTTTATCAGCCGTTACCGCAAGGAGATAACGGGCAGTTTGGATGAAGTGGCGGTGGAAGCCATCAAAGAGCGTTACGAAAAATTGCAGGAAATACAGAAACGCAAGGAGACTATCCTGAATACCATTGGCGAACAGGGGGCGCTTACCGACGAACTCCGAACAAAAATTGAAGCGGCGTGGAATGTAAACGATCTTGAAGATATTTACCTTCCCTACAAGCCGAAAAGGAAAACCCGTGCCGTTAAAGCCCGCGAAAGAGGTTTGGAGCCGCTGGCGGAGATTCTGATGCGTCAGCAGATGGGCAATGTGGAAGCGGCTGCCGCCAAATTTATTACCGGCGAGGTGCCCGATGTGGAGGCTGCCCTGCAGGGCGCTCGCGATATTATTGCCGAACATGTTAATGAACATCAAAAAGCCCGCGAAATTGTGCGCAAAGCTTTTGAGTACACCGCTGTAATTACGTCGCGTGTGGTGAAGGGAAAAGAAGAGGAGGCTGCCAAATATCGCGACTACTTTGGTTTTAGCGAAAGCGTAAGACGCTGTCCTTCGCACCGGTTGCTGGCAATGCGGCGCGGCGAAAAGGATGGCTTTCTACGCGTGTCCATCGCCCCCGAACAGGAGCCGGCTGTTGAACGGCTGAACCGCTTTTTTATGAAAGGACACACTGCCGCTTCGGAGCAGGTTGCCATTGCTGTTGAAGACGCCTACAAACGGCTGCTGGAGCCTTCTATTGAAAACGAGGCGGCAAACGCTTCGCGCGAAAAAGCCGAAGAGGAAGCTATCCGTGTGTTTGCCGGCAATCTGCGGCAGTTGCTGCTTGCGCCTCCGCTGGGGCAAAAGCGCGTGCTTGCCATCGATCCGGGCTATCGCACCGGTTGCAAAGTGGTGTGCCTCGATGCTCAGGGCAATTTGCTTCACAACGAAAATATTTATCCACACGCCCCAAAAAACGAGTATCGACAGTCGATTCACAAACTCGAATCGATAGTGGACGCATACAAAATCGACGCAATTGCCATTGGAAACGGCACGGCTTCGCGCGAAAGCGAAATGCTGGTAAAGAACGTCAAATTTAATCGCACCGTACAGATTTTTGTGGTGAGCGAAGACGGCGCATCGGTTTACAGCGCCGGCAAAATTGCCCGCGACGAGTTTCCCGAATACGATGTTACCGTGCGGGGCGCCATCTCCATTGGCAGGCGACTGATGGACCCGCTTGCCGAATTAGTGAAAATCGACCCGAAAGCGATTGGCGTGGGGCAGTATCAGCACGATGTGGACCAGAGCAGGCTGAAATCGTCGCTCGACCAAACCGTAGAATCGTGTGTAAACCTTGTAGGTGTTGAACTGAACACCGCAAGCAAACATTTGCTGACCTACGTGTCGGGACTTGGACAGCAGCTTGCGCAAAATATTGTGGACTACCGAACCGGCAACGGACAGTTCTCATCGCGAAAAGAGTTGCTCAAAGTGCCTCGCTTGGGCGCTAAGGCATACGAGCAGTGCGCCGGATTTCTCCGTATTGCCGATGGCAGTGAACCGCTGGACAATTCGGCTGTTCATCCCGAATCGTATTTTATTGTTGAAAAGATGGCGGCTGAACTCAACTGCAAGGTAGGCGATTTGATTGGGAAGAAAGATATTCGTACTAAAATTGACCTTCAAAAGTATGTAACCGACAAAATTGGGATTCCTACCCTGAACGACATTCTTTCGGAACTCGAAAAGCCCGTGCGCGACCCGCGTCAAACAATTAAAGTGTTTGAGTTTTCGCCCGACGTCCACAAAATTGAGGACTTGCGCGAAGGAATGATACTGCCCGGCATTGTAAACAACATCACCAACTTTGGCGTATTTGTAGATATTGGCGTCAAGGAGGGCGGGCTGGTGCATGTTTCGCAGCTTGCCGACCGTTTTATCTCGAATCCGAACGAGGTGGTATCGCTGCATCAGCACGTCCGCGTAAAAGTGATTGAGGTAGATGTGTCGCGAAAACGAATACAGCTGACAATGAAGGAGTCGGAAATTGGACGGTGATGAAAGTTTAAAGTTGAACTTTTACAAATTCAATTAATTCTCTATTTTTGCGCCCTGTTATTAATTGATGTTTCGCAGTTGCAGAAACGCACGGCAGTGCATCTTTACAGAACACCAGCATGTAAGTAAATATTCATCGACACTGTTTATACTTTAATTTATGAAAAAGAAAGATTTTATTTTTATCGTTTGTTGCCTTGCGTTTGTAGGGTTGTTTATTTTGATTGAGCCTCTGAATAACCTGTTTATGGAATACAGTTCGTATAAAGATGGCAGGGGACTGCTGATGGCGTTTCTTAAGTTTGCAATACTGGCAACGTTGGGCGAATCAATTGGGTTGCGCATTCAAAAAGGCGTATATAATATGTCCGGATTCGGGCTTGCGCCACGTGCCATTGTTTGGGGATTTCTGGGAGTTGTTATCAGTATGGCAATGACCATATTTTCGTCGGGAACACCAGCGCTACTCTCCAATCTGGGCGTTAATACCGTATCAACACAGGTTGGCGTCAAGCTGCTCATCGCATTTTGCATAAGCGTAAGCATGAATCTTTTTTTTGCACCCGTGTTTATGACTTTTCATAAGATTACCGATGCACATATATTGGGTAATGGCGGATCTTTACAAGGACTCTTTAAACCTATCCAGTTTAAAATGATATTTACACAATTGAACTGGGGAGTTCTTTACGGATTTGTTTTCAAGAAAACTATTCCCCTGTTTTGGTTTCCTGCTCACACCATCACTTTTATGCTGCCCGCGCAATGGCGTGTTCTCTGCGCTGCGATTTTAAGCGTGGCTTTGGGTATTTTTCTTTCCATAGCTGCAGCACGAAGCAATGCCACTGTTCAAAATTCAAAGGCTAATATGCAAAGTTGATCTCTGTGTCATTAAGTATTTATACCAAACCGCTATCAGTAATATTAAAACAACATGACTTATTGTCTTTTTAATATTATTGACAACGGTTTGGTATCACATGAGGGATAGCCTCACACATCGTCTTCATTGCAGTATGCAAATGCTATTGCAGCAACAGATAAAGCAGGTGTTTTCATTGCACACTCCCCATTCTCTCCTCACTCCAGATACGTATATCCATACAGCCCCAGTCGGTAATTCGAGAGAAACTCCTTGCCTTCTTCGGGGGTAATTTTCCCTTTTTTTACCGAGTTGGTTACCCACGTTTCAACTGTGCGAACCAACTTTTTGGGCGTGTATTGAACATATTCGAGAACGTCGGCAACGGTTTCTCCTTCAATAATCTGGTCGATTTCGTAGCCGTCTTTGGTTACGGTTACGTGCACCGCGTTGGTGTCACCAAAAAGGTTGTGCAAATCACCCAAAATCTCCTGATAAGCGCCCACCAAAAACACACCCAAGTAATATTTATCTTTCGCTTTAAGCGGATGAACGGGCAAGTAGTGCGAAATGTTGCGAGTAGCTATAAAGTTGTCGATTTTTCCGTCGGAGTCGCAGGTTATATCTTGCAATGTTGCCGATTTGGTAGGCTTTTCGTCCAATCGGTGAATGGGCATGATGGGAAATATCTGATCGATTGCCCACGAGTCGGGCAGTGACTGAAACAGCGAGAAGTTGCAGAAATATTTATCAGCAAGGAGTTTCGACAGATTCCGAAATTCGTCGGGCACATGCTTCAGCGTGCTTGCCATTTGCTGCACATCTTTCGATAACGACCAGAATAGCCTCTCCACTTTGGCTCGCGTAGTGAGGTCAAGCATTCCAAGACTGTAGCGGTCGAGCGCCTCTTCGCGAATTTGAAGGGCATCGTGCCACGTTTCCAACATTCGCGGAAGCGTAAGTTTATCCCATAACTCGTAGAGGTCTTTTACCAATTCGTGGTCGTTGGCGTTCAAATCCTCGTCCTCGTCCCATGTGGGCAGGCTTGTGGTTTCGAGCACTTCAAAAACCAGTATGGAATGGTGCGCGGTGAGCGAGCGCCCCGATTCGGTGATGATGTTGGGGTGAGGAATGCCGTTTTTGTCGGCGGCGTCAACAAACGAGTACACCGAGTCGTTCACATACTCCTGAATGGAGTAGTTCATGCTGCTTTCGCTGGTCGATGAGCGGGTTCCGTCGTAATCCACGCCCAGCCCGCCGCCAATATCTACAAAACCGACGTTGAAACCCAGTTTGTGCAGCTGTACGTAAAACTGCGCCGCTTCGCGCAAAGCGTTTTTGATGCGCCGTATTTTTGTAACCTGACTGCCAATATGAAAATGAATCAACCGCAGACAATCTTCCATACGGTTCTTTTTCAGGAAGTCCAAAGCGTTGAGCAATTCGCTCGACGTCAATCCGAATTTGCTGCTGTCGCCGCCCGACTCTTCCCATTTTCCGCTGCCCGAACTTGCCAGTTTAATGCGGATACCGATGTTCGGATTTATTTTCAAACGTTTGGCAACATTGGCAATCAGCCGCAGCTCGTTCAACTTTTCGACAACGATAAATATCCTCCGTCCCATTTTTTGCGCCAGAAGCGCCAGTTCAATGTAGGCTTCGTCCTTATAACCATTGCAAATAATGAGCGAATCGCTGTCGGTATTGATGGCAATAACGGCATGTAATTCGGGTTTTGAACCTGCTTCGAGTCCGATATTGAATTTTTTGCCATGACTTACGATTTCCTCCACAACTTCTTTCATCTGATTTACCTTTATGGGATAAATGATGAAATTTTGCGCACTGTATGCGTATTCGGTAGCGGCAACCCCAAAACAGTTGGATATAGTTTCGATACGGTCGTCCAGAATATCGGGAAAACGAATCAGCACTGGGTTTGGAACATCCTTCACGGTCAGTTCGTCCATCAGTTCCATCATATCAATAGTTGCCCCGTCTTTTTTGGGCGTAACAGCAATGTTTCCCTTTTCATTAATTGAAAAATAATTGATACCCCATCCGCGAATGTTGTAGAGTTCTTCGGTATCTTCAATAAGCCATTTTCTCACTTTAGTAATTTTTGTTCGATATTAGATAATAAAAGGGCACAAATTAAAGGGTTTTATATGAGAAAACCAAACGGTTGCTTTTTCGGGTTAAGATTTTATTTGAGGCGATGCTTATTTTTTACAACCCAAACCAAAAGACGCGACAGAACGGTATTGCATAGCGTTAACGGTACACTGCGAAAGTAAAACTTTAAGTTCTTTATTCGCCATCCGACTGACATGAATACCTTTGTTTATCGTCCCCCGATTTGTTGGAAAAGGGCGCACAACCGCAATAAGATGCTATCTGTCGTCCAGTTTGAAAACCCGGAAAGTTGTTGGTGTGAATAATTAACCTCATGCCGTCTGATACTTAAAAGTCTAATTCGAATTGTGAAATTAATGCTCTTGTTGGCTACATAGCTTACTTTTAAGTATCGGTTAATTCTTTCTTTCTCACAACAAAGAAATAAATATTTAAAAACTGTTCATAACTTTTCGGGTGCAAATCTAATGGTTGGCTAAAGCCAGCGGCAATAAAGCTTCTCCCCCACCCTCTCTACAAGACGGGGTTTTCATTGCTGTCAGCTAAAGCTGACGGATGGCTGGATATCCACATTTATGGGGCTTTAGCCAATGAAAACAATTTTATACTATTGCAGATTCACATCAGTTATGAATTTTCACAACGATATTAGCACGAATTTGTTTTGAAGTGACAAATGAATGTTCTCCCCTTACGGAAAGTGGAGATTGCGTACATATTCCTCTAAGGCAATGCTTCGATAGCCTGTGGTTATGAACATAAAATCGGCGGAGCCAAATTTGGATTTTTCAAGTGAATGAGTAACATGAGTTAATAAGATAGTTGTAAAATTCATTTTTATTCCCGATATTGCCCCCTCATTTACACAAAAAAACGATGCGTTATGTCTGAACTGGAGCAGGAAGCAACTTATGCCACCATAAGGCAGGAACAAATAATAATTCCCGAAGAGGAAATGCTGGAACAACAAAAAGAGAAACAATCGCACACAATAGGGATTCCGAAAGAATCGGATAAAAGTGAGTGTAGAATACCGCTTACTCCGCAGGGGGTTAAACTGCTGATAGAAAACGGTCATCGCGTAATGATTGAGAGCGGAGCAGGAAACGGTTCCAATTATTTCGACTGTCATTATGCCGAGAGCGGAGCTTTGATAACCGAATCGAAAGAGCAAGTTTTTGGAAGCGACATCGTACTGAAAATAGTGCCTCCAAACCGCGACGAAACCGCGCTGTTGAAGCCCGGACAGTTGCTGCTTTCTTATCTTTATCTGCAAAAACAGGATGCTGCCTCAATTCGGGCGCTGATGAACCGAAAGGTGGACGCCATAGCCTACGAATTTGTGAAAGACGGAAAGGGCAGTTATTCCGTTTTGCGAAGCATGTGCGAAATTGAAGGGTATGCCGCCATCTCGGTTGCTTCGGAGTATCTTAGCAAGGCAACCGGAGGTAAAGGAGTGTTGCTTGGCGGCATTACAGGCGTTCCGCCTGCCGAAGTGATGATTATCGGCGCAAGCACAGCCGGTTCATTTGCCGCACGGGCAGCGCTGGGTTACGGCTGTCATGTAAAGGTCTTCGACAATTCGTACCGAAACTTGCGGCGATTAGAACACAGCATCGGGCAGCGTCTGTTCACTTCCGTATTGCATCCGCAGGCTATCAGGAAAACGCTGAAATCGGCAGACGCCGTGATTTCGAGTCTTCGGTATTTCGACAATCAGTCGGAATGTTTCATTACCAAAGAGCAGATTGCCGAAATGAAGCCGGGCTCTGTTATTGTTGATTTAAGCGTTGGCAGCGGCACCTGTTTCGAACTTCCGCCCGAAGCCGATGCAAAAGTTCCATACATTACCAATCATGGTGTGATACTGTTTTCGGCGTCGAACATCTCATCGCGTTTTGCACGCACTGCCACTATTGCTCTCAGCAATATTTTTACACGATTCCTGCTGCAACTTGCCGAATCGGGCAGTATCCACCGACTGTTGAAACAAAATACCGACGCAGGCAACGGCGTTTATATTTATAAAGGAATACTTACAAACAATCAGGTTGGACAGCATCTAAATATTCCGTATAAAGATTTGAGACTGCTGATGGCGGCATTTTAATTGGGTAACTCATGTTGCACAAGCACGAATTTTCACATCGGTATTAGTGCAAAGTAGCCCCGCTGGGAGGGAGCTTTATTATCCGCAGGTTACGCTTCACATTACCTACGGAGTGCGCACAAGGATTATTCAAGTCCCACAGGGACGGTACAATTAATACAAAATTTCGTCCCTGCGGTACTTTGTACAGATTTTGCGTAACAAGAGCCAGTAAAGAGTAGTTTGATACTTTTTTTAGCTCACAACAAATAGTTGCTACACACAGTAACCAAATTGCATCAATACATTGTTATTTGCAAACTTTTATGATAAAAATAATAGCTGACGATAATATTCCTTTTTTGAAAGGCGTTTTTGAACCTGTTGCCGAAGTTTGTTACCTACAAGGAGCATCCATAAAACGCGAAAACTTGAAAGACGCCGATGCGCTTATTGTACGAACACGTACACAATGCAACGCCGATTTGCTAAAAAATTCACCGGTGCAAATGGTGGTTACAGCAACAATTGGAACCGACCATTTTGATATTCCATGGATGAACAAAGCCGGTATAAAGTGGGCAAATGCGCCGGGGTGTAACTCCGGCTCGGTGTACCAATATATTGCTTCGGCTCTGGCGCTTTTAATAATTAAAGAAAGAATGAAGCCCGAAAAAACAACCATTGGCATAGTTGGCGTGGGAATGGTGGGCTCAAAAATAGAAAAACTGGCTCATATACTGGGTATGAAAGTGCTGCTGAACGACCCTCCCCGCCAAAGAAAAGAAAAGAAAAACAAATTTTGTACGCTCAAAACCATACTCCACGAATCGGATATTGTTACATTTCATACGCCTTTAAAAATGAGTGGAGAAGATGCAACATTCCATCTTTTTAATAAAAACGAGCTTCAAGATTTAAAACCCGGAGCTATTATCATTAATTCTTCGCGCGGCGAAGTTACCGATAGTCATGCACTGCTAAAAGGGCTTAATACGGGAATTATTTCGCGAGTTGTACTGGATGTGTGGGAAAACGAACCAGAAATATCTCTTGAACTTTTAAATCGGGTGTGGATTGGAACGCCTCATATTGCAGGCTATTCAGCAGACGGCAAAGCCAATGGCACGATGATGGCTGTAAGAGCGATAAGTCGCCACTTCAATCTTGGAATGGACAACTGGCAACCTGTTACGGTTGAGGTTCCCGATGATACAAATATTCGTATTGATTTTTCGGGAAAAACTGATGTTGAAATTGTTGCTGAAGCAATTCTTCGCACCTGCAATATTTTGGATGATGATGTGCGTTTGCGGGCAAATCCAGTGCAGTTCGAAAAACAGCGTGGAAATTATCCCTTGCGCCGTGAATTTGAAACATGGAAAGTATTGCAGAAAACAGAGATGAATAACGGTGATGTGTCGGCGGGCTTTATTAAAGCATGGAATATGTTAGACATATTAAATTTTAGGGTGTAACGAGTGAAAAATTGAAAATTCATTAGCGCTTTTTGAATAAATAGGATGAAAGTGTTTGTGCTACCAGATTTTACTACTAATACACAATGAAAATCAAATACTTTCTTTAAATAGCACAGTGGTAATAAATATTTACTTTTTAAAATGAACTCTATTTTGCCTGTTACTATATAATAATTATTACCTTTGGCAGTTATTATATAAAAAAATAGAAAAGTTTATGCGTTTTACAAGTTCCCTATTCATCACAATATTCCTTTTAAGCAGTTGCGCGGTAAACAAAAATACAACGGCAAAAGGAGTTGTAACACAAAGCCAAAGCACAGTCCCCAATGAGCACGGATTGTGGTACTATTTACCCAAAACAGTTGTTAGAGTGGAGGTAACTGCCGAAAAAGAAGTTGTGAAAACAGGTGCGTTTTACCGATTTTCGCAACGATTTTTGAACATCTCCGATGTAATTACCGAAGACAAGGAAGAATGGCGCATTACAGGCGCAAAAGTATCGACCTTTGGCGTGCCCGACGAAACCAAACTGTTCAGAGTTTCAACGCAGGGAGCGCCTGCAATGGCAGCCATGTCGCTCACCGAAAACGGCATTTTGCAACGCGTTAATATTCCGCATGAAAAACGGGTGAAGTTGCCCAAAAGCAGTCGCACCAGCGAAAAAATCATCTCCCTGTCGGATGTCCATTTCAACGATGTTCCCTTTACCGAAGAGCAGCTGATTAAAAGCAGCACAACGGCTATGGCTGAGGAGGTTGCAAAAGAAATTTACAGACTGCGCCAAATAAAAAATCAGATGTTGAAAGGCGATATTGAGTCATTGCCACCCGATGCGGGCGCTTACAAAATTACTTTTGAAGAGATTGAAAAGCAGGAGAATGCCTACCTGAAACTATTTACAGGCATCGTAGAAAAACAAACCGTAACGCGCGTGTACGAATTTGTACCTGATGATTCTCATAGTTTAAATACCGTATTATTGCGATTTTCGCCGCAAAATGGTTTTCTCGAAAACATGGACGTGAGCGGAACTCCCGTCTATATCGAAATTGAAGTGGATACTGTGCAAAAGCAAAATTATCTTTCGATGGAAGATAAAAAATCGGTAAACACGTCGGGACTGGCAGTATGTAATCCCGCTACGGGCAAGGTGAAGATAATCGACAGAACTTTGCTCTTAGCAGAAACAAATGTACAGTTGGGGCAATTTGGACAGTTGTATCGCTTGCCCGCTGATTTGCTCGACAATACCGATGCGGGAATTATGCTCGACGACGCAACAGGCGCCGTAAAAGAGATAATCATCAACAAATAAAACAATATTCATCATTAAAAAAACTGAATTAAATGAGTAAGGAGTTATTATCATTAGAACCGAAATCGTTGTGGGAAAATTTTTATGAATTGACCCTGATCCCGCGACCATCGAAAAAAGAAGAAAAAGCCGTAAAGTTTGCCGAAGCCTTTGGCAAAAAGCACGGACTGGAAACTGTGGTCGATAAGGTTGGAAACGTAATTATTCGCAAACCTGCAACGCGTGGCTTCGAGAATCGGATGGGCGTTATCATGCAGTCGCATTTGGACATGGTTCCGCAAAAGAACAGCGATACGAAACACGATTTCGAGAACGACCCCATCACAGCCTATATCGACGGCGAATGGGTGAAAGCCAAAGGCACTACGCTTGGCGCCGATAACGGCATTGGCGCGGCAGCCACATTTGCAGTGCTGGCTGCGAACAACTTGGAACACGGACCGCTGGAAGCGCTTTTCACCATCGACGAAGAAACGGGAATGACAGGCGCCAACAACCTTCAGCCCGAAATCCTCAAAGGCGATATTTTGCTGAACATGGATTCGGAAGACGAAGGCGAACTTTACGTGGGATGTGCAGGCGGGTCGAATGCCAACGCCACTTTTACTTTCCGTGATGAGCCTGTTCCCGCAAATCACATTGCATTCGAGCTTTGCCTTACGGGATTAAAGGGCGGTCATTCGGGTATGGACATTTGCTTGGGACGCGGAAACGCCAACAAAATCATGTTCCGTTTTCTGAAAGAAGCCGTTGCACAGTGCGGAGCACGATTGGTTTCGATTGACGGCGGAAGTTTGCGCAATGCCATTCCGCGCGAAGCCTTTGCAGTGATTGTGCTGCCTGCCGATTGTGAAGACGACCTTCACGAATTGCTAAACGAATTTAATGAAATCATAAGGGGCGAACTCGGACGGGTTGAACCCGATTTCAGTTTCATCTGCAAAACGGCTCAACTTCCCGCTTTTGTGATGGACGAAGTTACGCAGGACGACTTGATTAACGCAGTGCAGGCGTGTCCGAATGGCGTGATACGGATGAGCACCGACATGGACAACCTTGTGGAAACATCGTTAAACCTTGCTATCGTAAAATCAGAAGGACACGAAGTAAAAGTGATGGCGCTGATACGAAGTTCGGTAGATACGGCAAAAGACGAGGTGGAATCGACGCTCGAAAGTCTGTTCCGTTTGGCTGGCGCCGAAATTTCGTTTAGCGGACAGTACCCCGGCTGGAAACCCAACATGGACAGCGCCATTTTGCGTACCATGCAGAATGTTTACAAGAATAAGTGGGGTAAAGTTCCCGAAGTACGTGCCATTCATGCAGGTTTGGAGTGCGGAATACTTGGAAGCGTTTACCCTAACTGGGACATGATTTCATTCGGTCCTACCATCCGCTCGCCTCATTCGCCCGACGAGAGAGTGAACATTACAAGCGTAGAAATGTTTTGGCAGTTCCTTGTGGAAACACTAAAAAATATCCCTGTAAAGAGATAAGAAAACACAAGTTCATAAAGACGCTGTTTCAAAAGGAACACGGATAACGCGGATTTTCGACGATAACACAAAAAAGCAATATTTATATGTGCATCATTTCAGTTCATATAATAATCCGCAAAAATATGTGTTATCCGTATTCAAAAATACTTTTGTAACAGCTTCCTCGCGAACAAAAGTGATGTTATTATACAATAATGAGAAAGTATATTTTAATAGCATTTTGCGGATTAATTTTCGCAAAATGCTTTTTTTTGAAAGAGAGAAAAAACAATAATATGTATTTGCTGGCAAGCGCTTACTCCGAAGGAATAACGCCCGGAATTGTGGTGTACGATTTTGATACGCAAACAGGCGAAATCAAATATGTCAGCGAAATAACAGGAATTGTGAATCCTTCGTATTTGGCAGTATCGCCCAACGAGCGGTATGTCTATGCGGTAAACGAAACGGCTAACGGAGAGGTAAGTTCGTTTGCTTTTGATAAAACTACGGGCACGCTGAAACCGATGAATCGACAATTTACAGAAGGAGCCGACCCCTGTTATATTAATATTAACAGGGATGCAACGCGACTGTTCACAGCCAATTACAGCGGCGGAAATGTGTCGGTGTTTTCCTTGCTGGATGATGGAACTATTGAACCGCTTTTGCAGAATATCGCTTTTTCGCCCGAATCGCACATCCATACGGTTGTGTTTTCGCCCGACAAACAGCATTTGCTGATTACAGATTTGGGAACGGATTCAATTTACCAATTCTCGGAGGCGCACACCGATACCACAGAGCATCTTTACAGAAAAGAGCAAGCGATTTATTTGGAAAATGGAGCGGGACCACGTCATTTGGCTTTTCATCCTAACGGAAAATTTCTGTACTGTATAAATGAAATAGCAGGAACGATAACAGTGATGGATTACAGTACAGATTTTTGTTCTGTACGGCAAACAGTCGCTTCAGATACCACCTCGGGAATTGGTGGAAAGGGCAGCGCCGACATTCATCTGACGCCCGATGGCAAATTTCTCTATGCGTCGAACCGTTTGAAAGCAGACGGTATTGCTGTTTTTTCGGTTAATCAGAAAACAGGAATGTTAACGAACACAGGCTATCAGGAAACAGGCAGCCATCCGCGTAATTTCACTCTTTCGCCCAATGGAAAATTTTTGTTGTGCGCCAACAGGGACAGTAATAATATTCAAATATTTGAAATAGACACACAAAACGGACTGTTACGTAATACCGGAAAAGAAATCAGGCAATACCGCCCTGTTTGTTTGAAGTGGATTGGGAAGTGATATGGAACAACTCAAAATGAAGTTACACAGATGAGTAACTTGCCAAGAGGCAGTGAGGATGTGCCACGTTGTATTTGACAAGTGCCAATGGGCAGTGAGGAAGCATCACACTGTATTTGGCAAGTGCCAATAGGCAGCGAGGATGTGCCACGCTGTATTTGACAAGTGCCAATGGGCAGCGAGGATGTGCCACGCTGTATTTGGCAAGTGCCAATAGGCTGTGAGGAAGCATCACACTGTATTTGGTAAGCGCCAAGAGGCAGTGAGGAAGCATCGCACTGTATTGGACAAGTGCCAAGAGGCAGTGAGGAAGCATCACGTTATATTGGACAAGTGTCAATAGACAGTATGAATTTTATATAATCATAATTTAATAAGTAGATGTTCATAATTATTTCACATAAGTAAGTACTCAAATAAAATTGATTTGCGAACAGAAGCAACAATGGGGCATGCCCCATTGCCGATGCAGGATAATGTGAATTAATTATG
>JAITVO010000153.1 GCA_031285765.1 Cytophagaceae bacterium
ATCTTGATGTCAGTACAATACTTAAAAAAGGTAATGTTTTCACAGCCGCTATGATGGCAAATGTCGAAGCCTAACTGTACAAATAAGTGTGTAAAACTGAATAATGAGCAAATTTATCAATTATCAGGAAGATGTAACAATCAGATTGGATGAAGAGTTTTAATTATTGCAGAAAAACTTGCTTTCGGATTCGTACACGGGAAAATATCTTTTATGAAAACGGACAAAAAACACAAACAGAATCAAACATAGTTTTCGTCCTCATAAAAATCCAAATGGGTGTGCCGCAGGGAGCGTAACAATACCGTTGTTGAAAAAGAAAAATTTCACGAATTAGTTCATCGTAATTCGATGGAAAGTTTTTTTGTATGATGGGCGTTTGTCATATTGGATGGTATGAATTTTTGTGGATGCAGTAACAACGAATAGTGTAGTTTTGGCATCAAAATTTTTTTTATCAATTTAATATTGAAACTTTATGAAAAAAAATAAGTGTTTTTGTAATGCTGTGCAGCCTTGCTATTTTTTTACAGGTTGTGAGAAAGAAAGCCCAGTGTGTTCAATAAATGATGATGAACTGACAGAAACAGAGTTGAAAGGTGTTACTACACCTGCCGATCCTCCTACGCCTTGGGGAATGAGAAGGCAATGGTCTTCGTTGTTTAATGATTGTATTTATATAACCCCGTATAATTGTTATGATGATGTCATAATTATTGCTCCTAAACCGGGGTCATTAGCTGTCAGAGGGATTATTTCCGAAGTAAAAAATAAAGGAAATGTAACCAGTTTTGTAGAGCAAAATTACGCAATGCTAAACACATACATAAAAACAACTCATTTAGAAAGCGTAGTTTCGGGCAAATTAGAGATTTCAACACAAGAAAACAAAGGTAAAAGCATAAACTTTGTTATTTTTACCGATAAAGTTTCGGGCGACGTTTCTGCTGTTTATCCTTTTGTTTTGAAGTAAATAACTTGAAATTTAAAGAGCCCGACCTGAGTGGGGGCTTTTTTTTTAATTAAAACTTAAATTGACTCTAAAATGAAAAAAACATCATTGCATTCAATAATAATTACCACTGTTATTTCAATTTTTTTCTATGCCTGTAACGAAAAAGAAAACAAAGTGGTTGTAGTAAAAAACATTGATTTTAAAACTGGATTTGTTGAAATAGAACAGAAATTTAAAGGACTTTATTACGATAAAAACCTAAAGCAGGAAACAGTTTATTTTTCCGACAGGGAAAAAGTTCTTAAAACTTACAGTTTGCAGGGCGAGTTGTTAGATTCTGTACCCTTAACAAATGTAGTAGAATTATTTGGAAGCAAGCTGGGTTTTGCAATTCCATATTCAAAAGATACAATTTTTTGTGGACAATATGATAGCATGAGCATTGCAGCTATTGACCATACCGGAAATATTTATCATAAAGTTACCGTTGATGCTCTTTTACCCGACTCATTAAAAGATTTGGTTTTGGCATATCGCATGTTGCCTTATCAGCTATCAACTTCAAATAAAATTTTGTTTCGCAATTTTTTGCCACACGATGCTTTGATGGAAAAAGAAAATAAAACGGATTTGGACGTTACTGAGCAAACCAAGTATTTTTATGAAACTTTTATCCATACCCCCTATTTTCTGGAATTGGACGATATTTTTTCGGACACACCCAAATACCGGTTTGGACTACATGATTACTATAAAAACAATTTTGCAGAAGATGATGCTTCGATGGCATTTTCTTTCTATTTTAAGGAAATGAACAACTTTATTTTCCTGCTGTGCAGCGCTACCGGTAAAATTTTTAAGATAGACCCTGAAACTTTCGAAATTGTAAAAGAAATTGAAGTAAAGTCGAAATTCACCGACTTAAAGAATACCTACACATATATGGATTTGCTTAATTCTACCGAAGTGGCTGAAGCAAGTGAATATAAAGGTGTAATTGCCGAACTGTTTTATGACGAAAAGATAAACAAATATTTGGCTGTTGTTTTGCACAGCGTAAAAAACAGGGAAGAATACAACCGTTTTGAAAGATTTAATTATCGCCCATTTTCGATAATAGCGTACGACGCAAATTTTGAAAACCCCGTTGAATACAATTTTGAAGGCAATACTTACAACGCCCGCATTTCCTTTATGTGCTCCGAAGGCTTTATGATACAGCGCAAGCCCGAGAATTTAACTGTCCACAATTACGGAACTCAAACATTTGATTTACTAAAATTTAATTGATTGAAAGAATGAAAAATTTAATTACCGAAATAGTCTTGCTGTCAGGCTTCGTCCTTTCCGTTTTGTCGTGTACCTCGCAGCAGGAAAAAGAGTTTCAAAATATAGAAAATTATTTTGAAAACAAGCACGGCTATAAAGTAACAGGCGATATAAACAAGGTAATTATAATAGGTGAAGGCAGTAATTGCAGCGTTTGCGATAAGGTTTTCGCACAAACAGCACGGGAATATCTTGCCGACAGTTCGGTTTTCTTAATTACCGCCAAAGGAAGCATTGTGGATGTACAGCCATTTATCAATTCAAAGCAAAATTGCTTTTTCGACTGGCAACTTAATTCATCGGAACTTTCCAACTCGAGAGTTATTTATTTCAATAACAACAAAGTAGATACTATTATTGTTATTAATTCAGAGGAACTCATGCAACAAATGGATTCTTTTAAGAATAACAAAACGGGAAAATAATATCAATTCCGCAAGGACGGTACTTTATAAACCGTAGAATTTTATACTATAACGCATTATGTTTAAAGCGTACTATATTTTATACTCAACCTCTATCAAAACAATAAATATAATCGTATTGTTTTGATAGAGGTTGAGTATAATATCTGAAAAATGTGCAGAGCTAACAATAATAAGTTACACAACGTTTTTCATCATACTTTTTGACCATTAAGCATTATTTTAACCTTGCCATTATCTCTGCATAAAGAGGCAAAAATACACAAAGGACACAATATATTTTGCGTCCTTTGTGTAAATGTGGTTTCCTAAAAAAGTTATTCTCCAAAGGAGATGATGAAGTGTTGCAAAATCATAATTCCATTACCTTTTCGTTTACAGTTTCACCGCCTACGGTAACTTTTATAACATACGATCCTGTGCCTATACCGAAAGCTTTTGCCGAAAATTTATATTCTTTTGTTCCACTCGACAGCGTGTTGTTTTCAAGTACCGAAACAAGTTTGCCAGTAGAATTGAAAACAGATACGTTTACAAACGATTCTTCTTCAACATCGAATTTAATATTCACATGTCCAACGTATGGATTGGGGTAGGCGCTTACCAATAGTTTGCTGCCATTATCGTCCGCATCGGCAATCATATCCTGAATAATCACAGGATTGTAGGCAGCTCTGAAACTTTCGCTTGCTTTACCCGACGCATAAGTATAAGTGCTTTTGATAAGAACCAGAATAGGAAAACGATGTTCGTTTACATACCAGCGGAATGTTTCGTCCACTACATCATACGACCCTGATTTCATTTTATGAGTATAGCTCTTAACTTCTCTTACACGAAGCGCTCCCTCATATTCAACACCTCCCGGAAGCATTAATGTACCCAAACCGTCAGCCGAAACCGAATAAACTCCAACCATATTGCCATAATGTTCGCCTTTTACCTCATAAACACCTTCGTAATCGCCCGAAAAAGAAGCTCCGTAACGGAAAGGATATTTCATTTTCATAAACGGCTTGATGTACCGAATGGTTGTAGTACCACTTCCCGAAGCATAACCGCAATGCTTGATACCGTTTTTATCGGTATCGAAATAAAAATAATTACCAAACTCTTCGAGAACAGTATTGCTACCAGCAAAAACACCGCCGCTCTTCGTCATTTTAGGATGGTCGAGTGTTCCGGTAAACGGTTTTGTCATCTCAAGTTTAGTAAAATCCCAAACAACATTCTTCCCAGCCTCACCCGGCTCCATATATTTGGCAAGTAACATGGGATTTTTTTCATCAGGTATTAAACCGTGTTTTTTGTAACTCAGTACAGTTTGTGCATTTGCCGATAATAACAAGCCGGCTGCAAACAAAATAAAAATCACTTTTTTCATAACTTACAACGTTTTAAATTACACGATAAATCATTTTTTTGAAGTCGCTAAATTAGTAAAAATATTTAATGATAAAACAATCGCAGAAAAAAATTGTTCGTAATTTTTCTGTCACATATTATAATTTCCTGATTATTACATCGTAAAGTTATGAAATGCTGGACTTTTATTGATGAAATTATGTATAGCAATTGTGTTTATTATTGGAATAGCAAAACAATTGCTAATCAAACTTCATTTTCCCCTCATCATTCACTGGTTTTGCAAATACAGTCATTTTATACAATTGCTCTAAAAACAGAATACTATTCAAACCATTCCCTAAATACGGTCATACTTTTCACTTCATACCCTGTTCACCGCATTATAATCCTTCACAATTGCAACAAGAAAATCCTGATGGCTCATATCGCTTTTAGCGCCGGTTTTTTCGGCAATGGCAAGGCGGGTTTCTTTAAGGAGCGTTGTTGTGATTTCGTTGTAGCCGTTATCGCGAAGAGCGTTAAGCACTTCTTTCATTATCTGCACATCCCTGTCGGTAAGGATCTCGGCTTGGGGAAACTGCGGCACGTAGCTGTCGTCAATGTCCACGTAAATGGTATCATTCAAGCCACGCTTTTTCGAGAGTTTCAAAACGGTAGTCGAAGCAAGGATATCGCCCAGCCGCTGTCCCTTTCCATTGATGATGATAAATATAACCGCCAGCATACCCGATGTGATTCCGATGTCGAGCAAACGAAAAATCCAGCGAATAAAACAGCTGCCCAGCGTAAGTTGCGAGCCGTCGGCTTTCACTACTTTAATGCGGAGTATCATTTTGCCCGGACTTTGCCCATTGAACAGTGTTTCGAAAAGAAAATGGTAAAAAATAAAAGGAGTCAGTAGCAAAAAAAACAATGGTTGAGCGCTTACCGCATCTGTACCAATAGCAGTCATTAGTATTAGAAATATCGAAAATATTGCAATGAATCTGATTAAATTGTCGAGAATACTGGCAAGCAACCGGTCGCCCACGCTGGCAACGCGGTATTGAAGCGTAACATTTTGAGAGGTAGATAAATTATAGGTTTCCATTGCCAATATTTTATTTGAGGCGGCAAAAGTATAAAAAAAATACCTATTTTTGACGGCGAATTTGTTCTAACTTAGAACACAAATAAAAAAGAAATGGGGGAACGCGAATAGAAAAAACACATTGTCGTTCAAAAAAATCTGCGTTCAAAAAAATGTTTTACAGGTGAAAGAAATAACGTTTATCAATACAAATAAAAAAAAGTGGAACACCTTTGAGGACGAGGTGTCGGGAAAGCTCGCGAAAGTGAACCCCGACGAGCTTGCCGACAGTTTTATTCAACTCACCGACGACCTTTCGTATGCACGCACGTTTTTTCCCGAATCGAACATCGTTCCCTACCTCAACAGCTTGACATCAAAAGCACATTCACTCATTTATCGCAATAAAAAAGAGAAATCGTCGCGGCTCAAGCACTTTTTTACAACCGAATTGCCGCTTGCCGTTTACGCAGCACAAAAAGAATTTTTGTGGTCGCTCACTATATTCCTGATTTCGGCAACGATAGGCGCAGTATCAGCGTATGCCGACGCCGATTTTCTGCGTGTAATCTTGGGCGACGACTATGTAAACATGACGCAGAACAACATCGAACGCGGCGACCCAATGGGCGTTTACGGCAATATGGACGAAGGCGTTATGTTCCTTTATATTACAATGAACAACATTTGCGTTTCGTTCATTGTTTTTATATTCGGGATGCTTACGCCGCTCGGCACGGGGCTTCATCTCTTTCGCAACGGAATAATGGTAGGCTCATTTCTGGCTTTTTTTGCACAAAAGTCGCTGCTCACCGTTTCAACACTCGCCATTATGCTGCACGGCGCTATCGAACTCTCGTCCATTGTGCTTGCCGGCGGGGCGGGCTTCATTTTGGGCAGAAGCATGCTGTTTCCCGGCACTTATCCGCGCAAAACGGCGCTCGTAGCAGGCGTAAAGCGCGGTACAAAGATTATGATAGGACTTGCACCCTTCTTTGTCATCGCCGGATTTATCGAAAGTTTTGTAACCCGCCATTACAACACAATGTCAATGTTTACAAGTCTTGCCATAATCACGGTTTCGCTTGCGCTCATTATAGGATACTTTGTTATCTATCCACAAATAATTAATTCTAAAACCACAAATAATTAATTCTAAAACCATAAATAATAAAAAAGATGAATAAATCATCAGTAATACTCGAAAAAGAGAGAGATTTTACCGATTTAATGAACGGAACGTTTGCCTTTATCGGACAGGAGTTTAAAATGCTGCTCAAAACAATAGGTTTGTATGCAGGTATTTTAATTATTTTGAGCGCCATTGCGGATGCCTACTATGCCGACGCCACAATTAGTAATATTGTTAATATGGCTGCCAGCAGTGGCGACTATTCGGTTTTTGCAACAACAAATTGGAAACTTTGGTCGTTGCTTTCTGCAACGCAATTTTTAACACAATTCCTTATTGGGGGACTTGTGTGCGCCTACATGGTAGTTTATCGCGACAAAGGACGCGGCAATTTCGAGGTTACCGACGTTTGGAAAGCCTTTATTGGCAAGCTGCCCCTTGCATTGATGCTGACATTTGTAGTGTTTTTAATGATTTGCATAGGCATGATGTTCTGTTTCTTGCCGGGCATCTATCTTTTAGTGCCACTGTCGCTGGTGCTGATGGTTTTGTATGCCGAAAACGTTGATTTTGGCAATGCAATCAGTCGCTCGTTCAAGCTCGTTTCGGGCAACTGGTGGTTCACATTCGGCTTTATAATAGTTGTATCAATCATAGTAAGCATCATCGGTTACATTTTCAGTTTGCCCGCCGTAATTATCGGAATCGTACAGGGAGTTTCGATGATAACCGAAGAAGCTGCTGAACTGTCGAATTCGGCAGCAATAATAGTATCCACCGTAGTATCTGCAGTGGGGCAGTATTTTATTGTGCCTGTACTCCACATCGCCGTAGCATTGCAGTATTTCAACCTGAAGGAGCGTAAGGACAAGACCTCGCTGTTCCGCAAGGTATCGGAAATAGGCAACAATTGACGCGGATAACACTGATAAAAAAGAAATGGCGGAACGCGGATGACACAGAAAGAACGATTTACGTGGATAAAAAAATCCGCGATTATCCGTGTTCAAATTATCCCAAATTATCCCAAATCATACATATCAAATCATAACATAATGAAACACCTCGTCATTCTTTTTATTTTGATAACCGCCCCGCTTGCCGCATTTGCAGCGATGGGCGGCAACAATGAAAAAGTTATCCCCTGGGACAGCAACAGCAACGTCCAGTACCGCCAGCCGCCCCGTGAAACAATTGACGAACTCCGAAAAAACCCCTCCTACAACTACGAACGAGCCGAAAAAGGCGAAAACCTGCTTAAACGCCTCTGGTTACGCTTTCGCGAATGGTTTTTCAGAGGATTTTCGCACAACTCATGGCTGAAATATGTTATTGGAGGCATTGCAATACTCTTTATCGTCTTCATTATTTTGCGGGTAATGAACGTATTTGGCGCTGGCGTTTTCACTTTCGCAAAGTCTGCCCAATCCACAGCCCTCAATATGGCGCATCCCGCCCAAGTTAACACAAAAGACGAGCTGCTGCAGCTGCTCAAGCGTTACCGCAGCAACGGCGCCTATCGCGAAGCGGTGCGAATACTCTACCTTATCTATCTCAAAGACATGAACGATTCGGGTTTAATTCGCCTTTCGGGCTACAAAACCAATCACGACTACGTTTACGAGCTAAAAAACGACACGTTGCGCCAGACATTCCACAAACTCTCGCGCCTTTACGATTACGTATGGTTTGGTCAGTTTGAACTTGCCAATGCAAAATACCTGCTAATTGAGAATGACTTCAGAGAAGAGGGGGTTGTGGCGGTCGATAACGAGTGAATGATTCACAAAGTATGTTGCTCCGAAATAACAATGCATAAAACAAATTACCAAAACACATCAAAACCGAGCCTAACGAACAGGTACTGTTCAAACATACGTAATAAAATCGGAACAAAATTGGAAATCACATAAAGTAAAATTAATTTCGCGGGCTGTAAATACACAAAATTTCATGCACACGCTTCATATTATAAGTTCATCCGTTCCGTCCCCGCCCGACTTTGGCGGAGCTATCGACGTTTTTTACAAACTGAAAGCGCTCAACGAAACGGGAGTAAAAATAATTCTGCACTGTTTTGAATACGGCAGACCTAAAGCCGACGAATTGAAAAACTACTGTGACGAAGTTTATTATTATCCGCGAAAAACAGGTTTGCCAAGTCTGCTGTCCACAACGCCCTACATCGTAAAAAGCCGACAGAATCAGGAACTCCTCAAACGGTTGCAAAACAGCCGGCATCCTATCTTGTTCGAAGGGCTTCATACCACGTCCTACTTGGGACATCCCGCCCTCAACAACTGTAAACAGTGGGTGAGGGCACACAATGTTGAACACGATTACTACAACTCTCTTTTTAAAGCCGAAGGATTTACTCACCGAAAAATATACTATAAACTTGAAGCATGGAAACTTGAGCGTTTCAATTATCATCTTGGCAGCGCAGCCGGCGTACTTGCCATATCGGCGAGCGATGCAGAAGCGCTGAAAAGCGTTAACAAAAACACCATACTGATACCTGCTTTTCACGGCTATTCCGCAATAACATCCCTTACGGGGAAAGGCGAGTATGTGCTGTATCATGGCGACCTGTCGGTAGCCGAAAATCATCGCGCCGCCGAATTTGTAACCGGCATTTGTCGCAATTTACCTCATAAGTTAATTATTGCCGGAAAGATGCCGCAAAACAGTTTGCGAAGCGCCATTAATCACTGCAAAAACACTGAACTGATTGAAAATCCCGACGCCGACACGATGGCAAACCTGATACGCAATGCCGGCGCAATATTATTGCCCGCCCGTCAAACAACGGGGCTTCGGCTCAAACTGCTTGCATCGCTATTTACCGGACGGCATTGCATAGCGTCGCCAGAGATGGTAAAATACACAGGACTCGAAAAGCTCTGCCGCATTGCATCGAGCCGCGACGAATGGCAACAAACCGTAAAACTTTGCATGACCACGCCATTTACTGCGCAGCACATTGAGCAGCGCCGCGAGCCGCTGAAAACATTTCTCGACATCGAAAATGCAAAAAAAATCGTTCAGCTAATATTCTAAACAAATACAATCTTTACACTTAAGGGAACCTCTAAAAGCTCAAAGTTCGAGGCTTGCGAGGCGATAAAAGCGCAGTTTACATGAACGTAAATGAGCATTTTGTTGTCCGAAGCATAACGAAGAAATTGGAGTTTTTAGAGGTTCCCACAAAACAAAATCCCCCCAACTGTGTGTTTATACTCAAACAGAATAGATTTGCGAATAAAAGCAACAAGGGGATTAATCCCCTTGTCAATAAATAAAACTGAACAGTTAAAACTGGAATCCACTGTTATTTGCAAATCATTTTTGTTTGAGTATAAAACACTAAA
>JAITVO010000363.1 GCA_031285765.1 Cytophagaceae bacterium
TGCCGCAACATTCGCAGGTTTTTGGTATTCTCAATTTGCTAACTCCCATATAATAAATATTTATTTGTATATATAAGTATATTTACGTTGCACATTGTCGTATATTACGTTGTGTCGCAAATGTACAAAAAAAAACGATATACAAGCATAAATTTCAATAGAAAAATATCAACAAAAAAAGCGATAACGCATTGTGCTATCGCTTTTTACTTATTTTTGGTGGTTGGTTGGTTTGGGGCTTTATTTTACTTCCTCAAAATTTAAACAAGCGGGGGTTGTTATTAATCAAAAAACCATCATTGCCAACACAAATCATTATAGAGTCAAAATTAATTCCCTCAAATCAATTCGTTAAATTTAATATTTTAAAAGATGAACCTGATCCATGAATGATGAAGTACATCTTTACTGTAAAAAATAGATTTACCTATATTGAAGATTGCAAAATTCGGTATTTATTGCCTACATTTGCCCCGAATTTTCAATAAAACTAAAATATGAAACACACATTATCATTATTTGGATTACTTTTTCTTGCAGGTTTGCTGTCGGCACAAAACCGTTATGAACTCAATTCGGGCTGGAAATACGCACCCATTTCAAACGTTAAAGATACAGGCGAAGCCATTTCAGCCGCGTCGTATTCGGTCGAAACATGGAAACCAGCTGTAGTGCCGGGTACGGTACTTACGTCGCAACTTGCGAATGGCGACATTCCCGATCCGTTTTACGGCATGAACAATGAGTTGATTCCCGACATTTACAACACCGGTCGCGAGTATTATACTTATTGGTTTGTAAAAAATTTTACCGAAACTCAGCCTAAGGGCAACGAACAGGTGTGGCTCACGTTCAGAGGCATCAATTACAGTTGCGACATCTACCTGAATGGGCAGAAAGTAAACAAGGAACCATACGAGGGAATGTTTCTGCGCAAATCGTTCAACATAACTGCGATGCTGACAAAGGACGGCAACAACCGATTGGCAGTAATTGTGCATCCGGTTGACCCCGTAGGCGAGCCGAATGGCGGACAGGGCGGTGACGGCGTAATAGCCCGCAATAACTCGCACCAGTACGTTGCCGGCTGGGACTGGATTCAACCCATCCGTGACCGCAATACAGGCATCTGGGATAAGGTGTATATCGAAAAAACAGGACTGGTTAATATAATGAATCCGCATGTGGTAACACAGGTTTATTACAAGCCACAAGGTATCAACGGACGTGCACCTGTATGGAACAGCAGTACGCTCCACATTGATGATCTTATCCCTCAAGGCAGTGCCAAAATAAAAACAGGCATTGAACTCCAGAATACATCCGACAGAAAGATTTCGGGAACCGTATCGTACAGGCTGGACAGTATTTATACGCTTGTTCCAAAAGGAAGCAAGTCGAAGGAAAAACATACAGTCGGTACAATCTATAAAAAAGTAACCCTCGAACCCCATTCAGTAACAGAGGTAGAGTTGCCCGAAGGTATTCTCAAGAATGCACGGCTGTGGTATCCGGCAGGTTACGGCGAACAGAATCTGTACAGCATACGGTTTGAATTTGTGGAAAACAGGCAGACTGCCGCATCCGACAGTGAAAACGTTACTTTCGGCATCCGCGAAATCAAAACTGAGTTCGACACGCATACCGGCGGCATGATGGTGCGCGTTAACGGCGAAAAGATTTTCATAAAAGGCGGAAACTGGATTATTTCCGACGCCATGCTCCGCTTTTCGCGCGAACGCTATGATGCCGAAATACGCTACCATCGCGATATGAACCTTAATTTAATCAGAATATGGGGCGGCGCATTAACCGAGCGTCCAGAGTTTTACGAAGCGTGCGACCGCTACGGATTGCTGGTGATGCAGGACTTTTGGATGTCGGGCGACTGCAACGGACGCTGGCTTGACCCCAAAAAGAAGGACGATATGCAGACACGCCGCAAGTATCCCGACAATCATGCACTCTTTCTGGAGTCGGCTGCCGACATGATTAAGATGATTCGCAATCATCCTTCGCTTGCGCTTTGGTGCGGTGGCAACGAGATAATGCCTCCGACTTCGATTCTGCTGCCATTGCGCGACACCATCCTGCCAAAGTTGGACGGCACGCGCACGTTTATCGACTACTCGAACTCCGACCAGATGTCGTACAACTCTATTGGCGGTAATGGCGACGGTCCTTACGGCATTCAAGACCCCAATTCGTTTTGGCAGGAACGCACCTTTCCGTTTAATTCCGAAGTTGGATCGGTTGGCGTGGGCGATTACGAGTCGCTCGTGCGCTTTATTCCCGAAAGCAACATGAAAGTGCCGGTTTACAACACCGCCACGTCACCCCGCGAAACAGCCGATTCCGTATGGACGTATCATACCTACACTGGCGTAGGCTACAACCAGCATATAGCTCCTTACGGCGATGCTGTTGATGTGCGCGATTTTGCACGCAAGGCACAATTAGTAAATTACAACCAGTATCGTGCTCTGATAGAGGGTTTCAGTTCGCATATATGGAAGTGGTACACGGGTACTATTATCTGGAAAACGCAAAATCCATGGACTTCGATGCGCGGACAGATGTACGACTGCTATCTTGACCCCAACGCCTGTCTGTTTGGGCTTCGCAAAGGCAGTGAATCTGTACATATTATGTGCAATCCCGTTACCGGAATGGTGATGGTTGTGAACAACGGCTTTGAGCAACTGCGCGACGTTACAGTTGTTGTAAAGGCGTATGATTTCGACGGCAATGAAACCGAACTGATGGAAATCATTGCTTATGTTGAGGCGTCGGATGCAAAAAATATTTCGTCGGTAAAATCGAGCATTGACAAGCTGTTTGCCGAAAAAGGCGGCTTCCTCTACCTTCAGCTGTTAGACGAAAGTCGCCGGCAGATAAGCGATAATTTTTACTGGTACGCCGATTCAACGGGTAATTATTCGGGTTTAAAGTATATGCAACCGGCTGATTGCAGCGTATCGGCAAACCGCATTGCAGATGGTAAAATAGAAATCACTTTGTCAAACAACGCTAGTAACCCCATTTCTTTTTTTAACCGCCTCGCCGTAGTGGACGCCAATACCGATGAACGGATTCTTCCCGCGTTTTACGACGACAATTACGTGTCTGTACTGCCTGGAAAAGAGGTGAGAGTAATGGTGGAATATCCTCATAAGCAGGGCGTTGTTCCTCGCATAATTGTGGAAGGATGGAATATGAAACCGAAGACAGTGGATATTTGGAGGTAAAAATAACGTGAAAAAGTAAAGAATTGAAAATGGAGAATACTACAATAAATTCTTCGTTTTCACTCTTCTACTTGTAAAGCACCATTCCTGTATGATTCTTAACATCACAAATATTTTAAATTGTTTGATAGATCTAAGGTATTATAACATTCCCCAAAGGCATTGCTCAATAACTGATAAAAATGATGTTTTTTTGAAGGATACGTGTTTTTTTCGACGTATATGCTACTTTTGCCCACTGTTAAAAAAAGGTTTGCAAATAAACACAGAGTCGAGCATTAATCTTTTATTCAAAAACAGCGTCTAACATAAGGGAACTTCTAAAAATTAGATTTTTCGAGGTTTGCGACAGAAACAAAAGCGGAGTTTACTAAAGTAAATGGGCATTTTGTCGAATGAGCGTAACGAAAAAAAGCAGTTTTTAGAAGTTTCCACAAATTAAATTTTCGCGAAATACTTACCATGAAAAAGAATATATTACCGATAATTTTGCTTTCGCTGATGGCGTCGCCATTTGCACGGTCGCAAAACAACGATGTCGAAATCCTCTCGCTGCAAGAATGTATCGACTTGGGACTCGAAAACAATCCCGCCATTAAAATAATCGGAAACCGCGAACAGATTGCGCGGAACAACCATTCTTACGAGCCATTTCTGCCATCGTTGGGCGCAACAGGGCGATTGAGCAATTCAAATACCAATAGCCGTCGCCCCGATGCTTCGGGAGGCGAACGCGAATTTAATGGGTCGAAATCGAGCCAGCTTTCGGGCGGGCTGAGTTTTACATGGCGTGTGTTCGACGGACTGGGAATGTTTGCCGATTACGAAAAGAGTGCACTTATGCTGTCGGCAAGCGAGATTCAAACGCGCCAAACGGTCGAAAACATGGTGCTCAATATCAGTAACTATTATTATCAGATATTTGTGCAGCAGCATCGCGTGCAGGCTGCCGAAAAAACACTCGTGCTCTCAAAAGAGCGTTACCGAATTATCGACGAGCAGGTAAACATCGGCTCGGCGTCGGGTCTCGAAAGGCATCAGGCACGGCTCGACCTCAACACCGACAGTTCTAACGTAGTGCGTCAGATTGAAACCCTGCGCAATCTCTATATTCAGATGAATACGCTGATGAATATCGACATGAGCCTGTCGATGTACATTTCGGACACGATAATTATCGGAACGCCCCTTGTGCTTGCCGACCTTGAATTTGAAACGCGGCAAAACAACACCGCACTCATCGCTTCGAGTTTGGGAATCAGCCAAACGCAAGCCGACCTCAAGATTGCACGCGCCGCCCGCTTCCCAACGCTTGACCTCTCAGCAGGTTACAGCTACAGTCGTAGCGAAACGCCCTCGTCCATCAGCACTTTCAGCCAGTCCAACGGCTTCAATTATGGCGTTGACCTTACCATTCCCATCTTCAACGGCTTTAGAGTTGACCGCAACATCCGCAACACCAAACTCGAACTAGACAATCAGCGATTGAGCTACGATGAAACCGAGTTACAGCTCATTTCCGATCTTCACATGCTTTACAACACTTACAGCAACAACTTGCTGATGATTGATTTTGAAAACCAGAACATGGAAGTTACGCTCGTAAACCTCGATTTAGCCCTTGAGCGTTACGAACTCGGAGCCTTGTCGGGATTAGACTTCCGTGAGTTTCAGCTCAGCTACCTCAATGCCGTTGACCGTCTTCTCACCGCCATGTATCAGGCAAAAGCCAACGAACTCTCGCTTCTGATTCTGAGCGGACGTATGGAGGAATTCTTGAAAAAACTGGAATAAGTGGAGAATAGAGAATTGTGAGTGGAGAGTGCAGATTTACGCTGATAAAAAACTGCCTTTCCCCGCCTTTCATGTGTTCCCCACAAACAGCACCCATGGCGTATCATTTGCTCGGCTACCAAACTTGCGGAAAGCGCCTCCTGCAAAGCAGCGTCGCTCCTCGAAATAGCTTCTGCAAGTGCGTCGTTGGTCATTGCCCGTTTTTCTCATGCAGGTTTTAACGGCATAGAGTGGCATATTGTCGGGACATTTGGTAAAGGTAGCCGATAGAAACACAACACCAGCCATCTTCCAGCATCTCAGTTTGAGATGCAAAGCAACTTGTGAGTATAGCTTTCCGTCCGTAAGAATTAACGGTATGCAGATAGTGGCAAGAGCTTCTATTTGCACCGTTATTTTCTACACCCACCTCTTTAAAATACTTGTATCCATATAGTTATCCGCATTTAGCAAGTGTAATGGGAAGTAGCCAAATAAACACTCTCAAATTCGCACCGTTACCGTAGTTCCCACACCTTGTACCGAAGTAATATCGGCTATTCCGTTCATTTTAGATGCACGGTTGCGGATGATTTGTAAACCAACTCCGTGCTTTTTGCTGTCGGGATTGATTCCGCATCCGTTGTCATTTATGGTGAGCGTAACATGGCGGTCGTTGCGTTGCAGGATGATGCTGATAAGCGAGGCGCCGGAATGTTTCAGCGCGTTGCCGCACGATTCCTGCGTAATGCGGTGCAGCTCAAGGGCGGTTTCCTGCGGCAGCGCATCCCATTCGTCAATGGGCGTGATGTTGCACTCGAAACGGGGACCGTTCAAGCTGTTTTGCATATAAACATAATCGGTAATGATTTCGGCGAGCGTGGCATATTGAAACACGGGCGGCATCAGTGCGTGTGAAATATTACGCACATGCTCGTGTATGCTGTGCAGCATGTCAATAATTTCGGTTTGCGACACATCTGGCGTCTTCATTTTAAATTCCAGCCCCAGCAATGTGTTTGATACGTTATCGTGCAGTTCGGCAGCCAGTCGCGTCCGTTCGGCTTCCAGCCCGTTGAGGTACGATTTAATCTGTTGCATCTCCATGTCGGCGGTCAGGGCATCGAACTCGCGCTCTTTTTCGGCAAATTTGGCAGCTTCCATTTCAGCTTTGAGTTCGGCCTGACGTTGCTGCAGGTGGGCAAGTTTCAGTGCATCGGCGTCGGCTCTGCGCTTGCGGCGGAACCACAAAAGCCACCCTACTGCCACCAGCACGGTCAATGCCAAAATGCCCAGTATGAGGTAGCGGATGCGCTCCTGATAGCGGTTGCGCTCGGTGAGCCGCTCAATGTTCTCCTCCTTTTTGGCAACTTCGTAGCGGGTTTGGAGTTCCTGAATGGTTTCTGTGTTCTCTCTTTCGTTTATCTTCTGTATTACTTCTGACTGCATTTGTGCATACCTGAAAGCATTCATGTAATCTTCCTTCTTTTCGTATGCTTCCGCAAGAATAGAATACAGGTCGAAAAAGGCAAGCAGGTTTGCATCCGTATTACTTTCGTTCAGCAGTTCCAAACCTGCCAGAGCTTCGGTTATCGACGAGTCATACATTTTTTGGTTAAACAGTGCTCTTGATTTGGAGTGATGGTTACGGACAACGGCATTTGTGTCGGCAGGATTCAAAAAGGTTGCTGCTTTGTTGATGTACGTAGTAATGGCTTCCCAGTCGGGATTGTCGAGCACTGACATTACATCTACAAGGTTGCTGTAGTAGATTGCCATTTTAGGCTGGTATTTTTGCTGGGTTGCCGAATCCAGCTCATCATAAATATCTACGGTTTTTTTCTCGTACATATATATCGAATCAATCATTGTATCTTCACCTTTGTTGTAAAGCATTCTGTAATAAGTACCGACAACAGGATAGGTTACAAACAGAGCTTCGGGATTGTCCAAATCAACAGCAAACTCCATCATGCGGTCGGCAATTCGTTTATATCCTGTATTGTCAAATCGCTGCAAATAGGAGTAAGCGATGCGGTAAAGCATATCAAGTATGTCTATCTGGCGTTTCGGGCTTTTTTCGTAGTACGAAATTGCATGGTAGTAATTTCGCACCATCATGCTGTCGTTTTGCTCGGCAACACGGTAATGATCGGCCATGGCATAGTGCAGGTCGCCTAATAAAGCATTATCTTCTGTCATGTATGCATAAACAAACGCAGTATCCAGATATTTTTTCGACAGTGTGTAATCGGGTTGCGTATTCATGTAATGGTAGGAGATGGTTGCATAAAGTTTCGAGGTGGTAACGGTATCTCCATTGGCTTTAGCCTCGTGCAGGCGGGTGTTAAGCGCGGCAAGCATTTGTTCATGAGTGTTGGTTGCTGCTACTGCATTCAGTAAACTGTCGCTCTGTGAAGCGCGTGCTGGCATCATACAAATTAACAGCAGTGAAAGCAACAGAAACTTTTTGGGATAGGTTTTAAATGGAAATTTTAGTAGCTTACGTGCAGTTCTTTCTGCAAAAATCATGCCGTCAGTTAATTGATGGTTGTTTCGGGTAATGTTGAACATGCTTTTTATTTTTAATTGTACTTTTATTTTTGAACCATCATTTCAAGAAGATTAAAAACAGATTCCCAAAATCAAATTTATTTGTATGCAATCTTGACGAATTCTTTCAATCATATCACAATTGTGGTTCAAGATTCAGATTATTTTCACCGCGCAATATTACGAAAAATTATTTAATGATGTTATGTATGTCATGATTTTTTTAGTTTCGCAGGGAAGCTACATATCAAATTGCAATGTTTGTGGTGATGTTGGTTTTAGGATTATTGGTATTAACGCTTTTGCTGTATTTCTGTTTTGGCGGCAACAGTGGTAAGGAGGAAGGTAGTGGTAACACAGACACAACAACATGTAAAGGCTGTAAATGGATGATGGTGCTCAACGGCGATTACTATTGCGACCTTAAAAATGAATCTGTATCCCCTCAAAATACTCGCTGTATACATCGTCTTTAAGTGTAATGACATCATTAGTGAGCGGGGTTGTCAAAACATCATGCGCATAATTCCTACGGTACAGAAGAAGAATTGTTCCTGTGGGACTTATGGTGCATACCATCTTGTCCGTTAAAATCTACGGTTAATAAAGTATTGTCTTTGCGAAATTTTTTGAGTTTTGCGTGAAATGAGAGAATAAATTCACCACAAAAGGCATAATAATTTACAGGTACACAATTAATCTTATGTCCTTTGCGTAAATCATTGCGCCTTTTGTGGTGAATTTTGAGATGAAACAGATATTTTTCATGGATACCGGTTCGCGAAAATATCTGTTATCCACGTTCAAAAATACTTTTTGAACAGTTTCAATCTTCTCTTAAAATATCTTTTGCCGGATTTCGGTAATAAACTTTATTGTCGGTAAATTCCGTAGCCGCAATCGAAGTTGGTTTTGGAAGTCGTTCGTAAAATCGGGAAATTTCAATCTGTTCCCTGTTTTCAAAAACCTCTTCAAGATTATCGGTATAAGAAGCAAATTCCTGAAGTTTTTTGCTTAACTCTTCCTTCATATCTTTGCTTATCTGATTAGCCCTTTTGGCGACTATCATTATCGATTCGTAAACATTCCCTGTGGGTTCTGCCAATTTTTCGGTATCCCACGTAACCGTATTTAAAGGGGAATTTAATTTTCTGTAATCCATTGTATATGATTTTTTTTGTTTACAATTTAATTCAACATGCCGAATGCTATTTCAAAAAAGCGATGGGCGCGTTTTAAGTATTGACTTGCAGGATATTCGTTGACAAACGAATAGTATTCGTCCACTGCATCCCGTAGCCGTTCTTCTTTCAACTCTTCAATACTGTTAATTGCCTGAATGTATTTGGATTCTAAAATAAGGAACGACAATTCTTCCCTGTATTTTGTATCGGGGTATTCGTCCAAAATATTTCGGGCGGTAATAACTGCCGATTTGTAATTATTGCCCAAATAGGTTCCCATATTGAAGTAGAGTTTGGCGCTTAAATAGGCTTTATAAACCAGTTTGTTTCGCAACTCATCCATCAGGAATGTTGCTTCGGTAACTCGTGGACTGTTGGGATAAAGGTTGATAAACAACTGAAAACCGTCCATTGCTTCGAATGTTTCGGTTTGGTCGAGCTGTGCGTTGTGCGATACTAAATATTTACAGTAGGCTGCCATAAACTGGCACTCTTCGAGCAAATCGCTTGTGGGATAATTCTGGACAAAAGTTTGATAGTAATGTCCGCTCAACAGATAGTCCTTATCGCCATAAAGACAGTTGGCGTAGGCAAAATGCGCTTCTTCCGACTTCTCGGTACCTCTGTATATTCCTATCAACTCATACAAAAGTGCGCTGGCGCGTTTGTAATCTTCGGCTTTATAATATTCCATCGCTTTTTCGTACTTCAAATCGTAATCGCTGCTTTTGAGCAACTTTTGGTATTGACTGCACGACGCCAGCAATAAAATTGCCGTAAATAAAAACAAACTTTTTCTCATTAGTTTCATTAACATAAAATCATTCAGGAAGTTCTTGATTTTTGAACCGAAAAAATTTTTGCAAAGATATTACTTTATTCAATATCATCACTTATTTTCAGTCGAAATATTTCAAAAGATCCCGATTCTTTCAAAAATCAAGCCATAAACAGTATGAATTGATTTTTAAGTGTTGTGAAAATGAAGTTTATCTGATTTTATTGATAAATGTTTGGTAGCAATAAGCAATTTTACTACTTTTGGCAATTATTTAAATCGCCTTGTTGAGGCATTAATATTTTGATTATCTATAATTTATAATATACTTTTTATGAAGATTGCAGAAATCCACACTCCCAAAGGAGTAATGAAGATTAAATTTTACGAAGAGGATACTCCGGCTACTGTTGCCAACTTTATTAAACTTGTTGAAGACGGCTTTTACGATGGGCTTGCTTTTCACAGGGTTATTCCCAATTTTGTAATTCAGGGAGGATGTCCTTTCTCAAAAAATGCTGATGACCCAAGAGTTGGCACAGGAGGTCCCGGTTATCAGATTCCGTGCGAATTGAAAGGCGGAAATCAATATCACGACAAAGGCGTTTTAAGTATGGCGCACGCGGGACGCAATACGGGCGGTTCACAGTTTTTTATTTGCCATAACCGCCAAAATACGCAACATCTCGACCGAAATCATACTTGTTTCGGAAAAGTGTACGAAGGCATGGATGTGATTGACCAAATCAAGCAGGGCGATAAGATAGAGAAAATATTGATAGTTGAAATTGAAGAATAAAGAACTATGAATTTTGATATAACAGGAGCTTTAATTGTGAAAGAAAATGTTGTGGACATCAGCAGTTCTTTCCGCAAACGAGAATTTGTAATTGAGGTGGTAAACGAGCGCAATACCGACTGGAACGATTTTGTAAAATTCCAGCTTACGCAGGATAAATGTGCACTTTTAGACCTTTTTAAACTTGGCGATAATATTAAGGTATCGTTCAATATAAGGGGACGGAAATGGGAAAAGGATGGCAAGGTCAACTATTTTTCAAACCTTGAAGCATGGAAGTTAGAAAACGCTAGTAATTCCATGCAGGAAATGGAGCCGCCGCCTTATGCCGAAACCGATATTCCGCCGGATATGGATGATGGTTCTTTGAGTGATATACCCTTTTAAAAGAGATTATTCCAAATAAAATGCCCCCACAAGTTCAATTGCAACTTTTGGGGGTTCTTTATGTCAAAAAAACAAGCGTAAAACACTGATGTTGCAAAGTATCAAATCGAATCGCTATCAAACAATTAAAATATATGCAAATAACATAATTTGTTGTCTTTTTATGGCAATTATATTTAGTGTGTACTATATTTTGAACAGCAAAATAATTACTAACTCAAGTTGCCACTTACAGATATTATAATAAAAAAGTCAATTTCTTAATTTTATGGTACTAAAACACTAAAAAAGGGATTGATTTTTTTATTATAATATCTGTAAGTGGCAACTTGAGTTAATTATCTAAAAAAAATAGTTTCTTCAAAAATCGGGTTTTGCACACAGTAGCCCATGTCCGCCAGTTGGCGACAGTGTTTTTCCGCCAGCGGATTCATCACCGCCGCTTTCCGTATTACGTATCGTTTTGCCGCCATTACCCTGCATCCCTGTTTTCGCAGGCAATAGTGAAGCCGGTAGCGGAGCCGCTGCTGTTTTGTTGTTTTCATATCCCGATTATCTAATTATCTTCCCGTCTAATTGTCTTCCCGGTCTGATGGTTCTCAATCGCTTAATGCAATAATACTGTTACCCGACTTAAAACCCGTAAAGCACCCCTTACTGTCATGAAGCAGTCCGTCCACATACCCCTCCGTATCTATGTAATAAGTAAGTATAAATGAAGTGGCAGCAGTGCCTGCCATCCCCGCATGTTGCTAAAAGTGGTGTTTTACGCCTATCTGAATAATCTTTATTCCTGCCGCAAGATAGCCAAAGCCTTACAGGAGAATATTTATTTCATGTGGCTGTCAGGCGATAGCACACCCGACTTCCGCACCATCAATCGTTTTCGGGGGGAACACCTGAAAGATGACATCAAAACCCTTTTTACACAAATCGTATTGTTACT